>JAGVFV010000170.1 GCA_020057445.1 archaeon
AAAAAGCAAATAAAAATCCCAACCGCCCAAAGGGGCGGGGTATTTTTAACGTTAAGAATACCCTTGAAAAGAGTATCGCGAACGACCCAATCGTCGCAAGCGACGGGGTATTCTTAACAAATAATGCGAGTGACACCATCCCAAGTTTGGGCCTGTTTGTGTCATGATCCATCATCGCCACAGGCATTATTTTTTTCATGGTTTCACCTCGCCATATTTTCGTATATAGTCCTGTAATGTGAGGATGCTCTCCTGCATGGTGAATTGCCCCACCCTTGGCACTTCGCCGATCCCTTCCGGGAATGAGCCGTAGAGGGGTGATTGTTCGTCAGTCACCTGGAATGTGGAAAGCTTGTTGATGAAGTCCCTGCTTGCCTCTTCGTCTCCGAGGGCGACTGCTGCCCTTCCGACGAGCGCATAGACCCAAGGAGAATCATAGGATGTCAGGGGGTCCCCGCTTGAGCTGTATGACGTGTAGATCGTGCTGTCTTCTGCGACAAACCGTTTCTTGTAGAATTCCAGTGATTTCCTTGCTGATGCCATGAGTTCAGGATCTTCGCTCTCTGCATTTCTGACCATCATCCAGAGGGAATTGATGCCGTATCCTCCATCGTCGATGCCGTTCCCATACTGCCTGCGGTCTGTCAGCATGGAATTGTAGAGGCCGTTTGCTATCTGCGCACGGAGTGTCACATTCTTCATCTGCACGTAGAGCGTCTTCCATGGTTCTCCCCTCCGTTTTGCGAGGGCGTCGACGGTGATGAAGTCATTGTAGGAGAGCCAGACCTCGTTTGTCCGCCAGGGGGTCTCTCCAGAATAGCCGCCATATGGCGCGAGCATGCCATCGCGGGTGATGGCTATATGCTCAATTCCTCCTGCAAGAGTATTGATGAGCTGCGTATATCTTTCGTCTCCCCATTGTTTTTCTGCGATGAGGAGCGCGTGTATCGCGCGAAGGTCTGCGTCTGTCGCTATGTTTGTCCCGTCATTGATCGGCTTATCGTCGGGAGACAGCCGCCACATGAGATATCCTTTTTTGTGGAGCATATTCTTCTCGATGAAGTCGAGTTCCATGTCAAAGGCTTCCTTCTGCCCTGCATTCGCTGTCCAGAGGAGGTAATAGCTGACAGCTTCGCTGTTGGTATAGTTCTGGTAATCAAAGGATTGGGTGGCGTTGATGACATAATAGAGGTCGATGTGGCCTTCTTTTTGGAGATTCTTCTCAAAGAAGGATTGCGCGACTTCAAGTGTGGGCGTCAGTCTCACTTCTTGTGGAGTGTCGTTCATCGTAGTGTCGCGCTCTGCAGGAGGTGCATGTTCGATGATGCCTTGGGCGAGGAGCACCTTGAAGAGGACGCCGAAGAGCAGGTATGCTCCTATCATCCCGAAGATGATGAACAGCTTCTTTTTTTCCACTATCATAGGTCACCTCCTTTGAACTCTTTCCATAATGTGGCTTTTGGTCGTATGATAAAGAATAGGGCAAGGCTGATGATGGTGATGATGGAGATGAAGAATCCTATCTTTGTGAACTTGTTTATCCGGTAATCAAGGGTGAGCACATAATTTCCTTCTGTCTTTGGCTTGATGAGCATGAAGTATGGCCCGATGGGTTCAATTGATGCTTTTTTTCCATCAGGAGTGTGTGCCTGGAAGTCAGTGTCATAGGTCATCTTCACGATGATTTCCGTGTCTATGGTCGCATCCGTGACTGCGATAGAGTACTTGTCAGGGTTGTCCATGGTCATCGCTGCATTTGAAGAGTATGGTTTTTCGAGGAGGTCCACGTAGCTTTTGAGGTAGGCGACTTCTGCAGGGTCGTTTGAAACAAACTCTTCTCCTTTGCTTCCGCAGTACTTGACCTTGAAGAGCACCCTGCACCCTGGAGAGAGATTCTGGACTTCTGCCGCATCGTTCCCGTCGACGGCTTGCGCAAATGACAGGTCTTTCAAGGGGACGATGAAGTACGCATACCTCGTCCCGTTGTTGACAAAGGCAAGCGTCCTGCTCATCCTTCGGACGACAATGCGGTCCCGCTCTCCTTCCTGCATGTTCACATACAGTCGTCCGACATTTGCCGCCTTGAGATACAGGAGGGTCTTATCGGCGTCGTGATAGCCTGACGAGACTGAGAAGAGCTCGTCTGCGTAGGGGTTGGTGATGCCCTGCTCATAGTATCCATAGACCTGCGGCGTCAGCGTGAACGAGTTCCTGACAGAGAAGCTCTGGTCAGTATAGGGCATGCTGATCCTGCCTTGGACAGGCTCTCTGATGAATTCGGGCTTGTTGCTGATGTCCGGTGTCGTCTGCCATTTCGCCTGCACGTTGTAGACGATGATGCAGGATACGATGACAAATGCCGTGAGTGCCGAATAGTAGAATATCTTCTGTTTCCTTGTCTGGATGATGTTGGACAAGCATGCGACGAGGACTGCTCCTATGATGATGAATTCAGGGATGATGCGATGGTATTGTATTGAGGAGAGGACATTCATGGGAAAGATATTGTAGCGTTCTGTGTAGTAGAAGAGTATCATGACAAAGAGGACGGATGCGAGGCCGATGACGAGTTCATGGGTGAATACCGTCTTCTTTGTCGACGGTGCTTGTCTTTTCCTGTGGAGGATTGCAAAGACGAGAAGGAAGAGTGCGGCTATCATGAGGATGGGGCCCGGTCCCTTGAGGTTTCCCGCGTCAAAGAAGAAGTCCTTGAGGCTGATGATGTTGAACGGCACTTGGTAGAACGGGAGGTATTTCACGCCCATGTGGGCGCCTGAGGTGACCTGCACATAGCTCATCTGCGGGAGGAACTGCACAGCGCCAATGAGCATGCTCAATAGCACGATGAAGACGAATTTCCAGAGGTATCTTGTGTTGTTGGCGTAAGGATCCTTCTCTCTCTTGAGCGCTATGGTGAGTAGGTAGAGTCCCATAGTCATGCATAGCGCAAACCAGAGGAGGGGATGCGCAAGGTACGCAAGGCCAAGGACGAGGATGAGCCAGAACCTGAAGGGGTTCAATGGTTCCTTGAAGAAGAGGATGAGGCCGAGAGGGAAGAGGAAGAGGAAGACGACGGTGATCGGTTCCCATCCGTAGCTCCGAAGCGAGATGAAGGTATTCGTGAGGAGGAATGCTGCAGACAGGGCAGATACCCATATCTTCCTGGAAAAATGATAGCACAGGTAGAAGGTGAGGAGAGTCGCGAGGAGATGCCCGAGGATGATGAGGAGGAGCGCGGCCTTTGCCGCTGCAAGCCCTGTGATAAGAATGAAGAGCGCGTGGACGCCGTAGAATCCTATCTGGTAATATTTCAGGAGTGGCATACCCAGGTACCAGTACGGGTTCCAGTTGAAGTGGGGGAAGTTCTGCATGATGTACTCTGTCTTCCACACATGGGTCTCAAGGTCCCATGCCCCGTACGTGTGGAGGTCTCCTTCGTTCGTCCGCCAGTCAGGATTGTCATAGGTCTCAGAGAGCCAATTGTTCCCGGCGAGAAGCTTATAGTCCAGGGCGAGCCAGAAGAGGATGAGGAATGCTATGGCAAGCACTAGATGGATCCATTTTTTCTTGTCAGGCTTGTTGGTGACGAGCCGAGGATCGTCGTATCCATACGCCTTAATCATGATGGCTCACCTGCGCTTTCTTGCCGGCGTCGCCGACGAAGATTATGGAGCTTCCGAGCACGAGGCTGAAGAAGAGGAGCCAGAGGGAGACGGGAAGATAGGTGCGAAGCCCTTGGATATCGACTGCTATTGCGGCATGGTAGAGTGCGTAGATGCTGAGGGTGAAGCAGACGAGTGCAAAAAGGAGGTTCCATTTGACCTGCAATATCCCTGAGTGCTCGCGCGTCTTGTTGGTGCGGACAAATCCGATGTACCGCTTGAGCAGTGCGTTAAACGCTGCTCGCAGGTAGATGAACATGCTGTTCGTTATGAGGCTGTATTGGAGGAGAGCGTCTGTGATCCTGACAGGCTCGTCATCGAGCCGTTTCCTCGTGGATAGGTAGATCATGCTGATGCCAAAGATGATGTTGATGTAGAGGAAGATGATGAGCGGAGTGGGAAGCCAGGTGTGATGCGTCCCCCAGCCGGTGAGGAGCGATATGATGGGGACGATCATGAAGGTGAAGGACACGATCCCTATGAGCCACCAGCCGAGCGTGAAGAAGGTATGGATTTGGTATCTCAAGGAGAAGTTCTTGCCTGTGATGATCTTGTACCAGGACTCGCGAAGGATCGCGAGGTTTCCGTTCGCCCACCGGTACTGCTGGGAGGAGTATGCCTTGAAGTCCCGCGGGGAATATCCCCTGACGAGGATCTTCGGGACATAGGCTCCGATGAATCCGAGCGCATTCATCCGGATGCCAAGGTCGATGTCCTCTGTCGCGGTGTAGTACGAGAACCCGTCTGCTTTGTTGAATGCTGATGTCCTGACGACCACATTGGTCCCGCAGAACGGCATGGCGCCGTCCTTTGCCTTCCCCACAGTCTGCGCGTGGAAGAATATGGAGTTCCCCGTCCTTTCAGCCCGTTCGAGCGGGGTGTCATCGTTGATGAAATATTGCGGGGTCTGCACAAATCCCACCTTCGCATCGCTGAAATGGTCCATGGTCTCTTCGAGGAATTCGGGGTCGGGCGCCTGGTCTGAGTCGAGAATCACGAAATATTCTTCAGTGACGAAGTTCTTGATCGCGTTGTTGATATTTCCCGCCTTATATCCTGTCCGTCCAACTCTTCGGATGAGGAGGTGTTCGGCGCTGTTATTTTTTCCTGCGAGGGTGAAACCATGCTTCTTTGCGATGGAGTCGATCATCTCCATGCTTTCTTTCTTGTCAGAGTCATCAAGGAGGTACATCCTCATCCCTTCAGGCCACCTGATCCTCTTGCATGCTTTGATCGTCCGCTCGATGACTTCTTTCGGCTCGTTGTAGACAGGGAGGAGGATGGCGACTTTCGGTCTTTCTGTGAGAGGTCTTGGGGCGGGGGTTTTCTTGCTCGAGAAGAGGACGAAGACAAAATAAAGGCCAAACAGGATGGAGAAGAGTTCAGCAGGGAAGATGAGTATGGTAAGCGGGAATTGTGAGAATGAGTTGACAGGGAACTGGCGCGGGGTGGTGAAGTGGATGAGGGTGTTTGAGAGGTAATAGGTGAGGAGGATGACGCTTCCTAGTCCGAAGATGGCGTAGAGCACATGATGGATCCAGTTCTGCTCCTTGATCTCGTTCATGCATCACCGTGCTTGAATATGCTGCCGAACCAGACAAAGCCAAAGAAGAATATGGCCAATATCCCGAATCCGAGCATCACAGGGAAGAACGGCTTTTTCAATTGCTCTGTGAGGAAAGAGATGGAGAATGTGCTGGGGGCATCGATGACAGATCCGGTGATCAGGCCCGTATCGAAGGCTCCTTTGCCGACTTGCGGCACGACCGCGATATAGAAGCTTCTGTCAGTGATAGGGTACTCCTGTGTCGCGTCCTTGTTGGTGAGAGTGATGCTTTGGACAGTATATGTCGTGTCAGGAAGGTTTCCTGCGATTGTCCCTTCCCACGTCCCATAATTCTTGTTTCCCCTGACGAGGGATAGGGGGATGGTGGTGGTTGTGCCGCGCGAGCTCGTAATGGCCGCTGTCACTGACGTGATGCCTCCGCTATCCCGTGCATCGAGAGTGAGAAGTGCAGATGAGGGAGTGTCAGCATAGGTCATGTTGAGGAGGGAGTTGATGAGGGCAAGATGCTCCTCTTTTCCGACGACAGAGTCGCTCACGACGTAGAATGTCCTGTCGGTCACATTTGCTGTCGTCTTTGCTGTGGTCCCTTGCAGGAAGATGCCGGTCACTGTGTAGAGTCCGGGATATGAGACGCTGAAGTTGGCAGACCAGGTGCCGTAGCTCGGGGTGCCCTGCACGAGGACGAGGTTCACTTTCATGTCCTTTCCAGAGGGTGTGGTGATTTGCGCGACCGCTGACTTGATCCTGCCGTCAGAGTCTTTGGCGTCGAGGGTTATCGTCTGCGTGTCGTTGGAGGCTAGGGTATTTTTTCCGAGAAGGACATAGACGAGCTCAAGTTTCTCTGGACGGAGTCCTAATCCGCCTCCGCCGCTACTGCTGATTCTGGGTTCATTTCCTGATGAAGACTCTGGAAGCTCTCGGTAATGCCCTCTCTGTGTCGTGAGGGTGTATACGTGCATGAGGCCTGTCGCATTGTCAACGGCTGCGATCTCCACAAGGAATGTTGTCCCGTAGGGAAAGTCTCCGATATACTTCTTCCAGTCAGTCTCGCTTGGGAAGATGCTCGGATCAAGTCCGTACGTCGTCCGTGCTCCGCTGTTGTCGAGGGTGATATTTACCGAACGGTATACCGAATAGTTGTTGTTGGTGAAGATATGGACTGTCGCGTCTGCCGCCCCGACCTCGTCTTGGAAGAAAGGGTTGATCGTATTTTCCACATGGATAGGCCATTGTGAAGAGGTGCTCCCCGCTGTTGCCCTGACTGTCGCTTTCTTGTGGTCGCTCGTGTAGAGGATGGTCGGATTCCAGATGAAGGTGTCTGAAGAGCCTTGTGTCGTCTGGACAACAGTGCCGTCCACTGTCCAAGTGATGGTGCCTGCCGCGTTCAGGGTGATGGAGAATGTGGCATTGTCTGTCTCATATAGGTGGTAGTCAGTGCCCAGCGTATCGTCGTGTTGGAAAGGAAGGCTCGTCGAATTCGCGATG
>JAGVFV010000003.1 GCA_020057445.1 archaeon
GCGATGATTGTCGCATTGGCGCTGACTTGTTGGAGAGTGACGTTCACTGTCCGGTTGTCCCCGAGTGCGAGGGGAAAGATTTCTGTATAGTTCAGATAACCTTGCTTTGTGACGGTGAGGTGATAGCTGTCTTGAGGCATATTGGGAAGGAATAGGATGCCTGTCCCGTTCGTGTTACCTCTGAAGATGTCGTTGAGGAAGACAGAGGCATTCACAGGAGTGGTGATGATGGTTATGCTCCCGTTGCCTAATGGGGTTTGGTTCAAGGGGATGAGTGCGATGTTGAATGAAATGTTCTGTCCGGGATTGAGCGTGAAATTCGTCGCATACGGAGTATAATCGTTCTTGAGTATCCGCAGATTGTATGTTGAGGGTGTGATGTTCTGGAGAAAGAGGTTTCCGCTAGCGCTCGTGTTTCCCATGAAGGAGGAAGTGAGGTAGACTGATGCGGCTCCAGGAACCGTCGTGATGTTGATGTTGCCGCTGGTCTGATTGGTCTGGTTTCCTGGAGGACCTGTCTGGTTCAACGGGATGAGTGCGATGTTGAACGAGAGGTTCTGCCCCGCGGCGATGGTGAACATCGTCGAATATGCATAATGACCATCTTTTCGGATAGAGAGGTTGTATGTTGAGGGTGTGATGTACTGGAGAAAGAGGTTTCCGCTAGCGCTCGTGTTTCCCCTGAAGGAGGAATTGAGGTAGACTGATGCGGCTCCAGGAACCGTCGTGATGTTGATATTGCCGCCGATCAGCGGCTCTGTCGCGTTATGGACGATAAAGGTGAGAGGTGCGTGGGCTTGCTTGTCGTTGTACACGGCGTCAAGATAGGATATATATTCGACAGCGGTCGATACGATCTCGTTTGTGGTCTCGGTGAATTCATAGGAGTGGGCATTGTCATTGTAGTTGAAGATAGTATCATTCTCCTGCGCTATGTTGATGTCGTACACGCCATTGATCCATCCTGGGATGTAGGTCTTGCCGTTGTTGAATGTCTGGCCGATGACGAAAGGATCTGTAGAAGTCTCACCGTGCCAGCCGTTGCCTGACGCGCCCAAGGTATACCCTAGGATGGACGATGTCCCGTCAAAATAGATCATCGCGTCGGTGGCGTCCTTGAATTGGAGGTCTGTCCCTCTCATCCCTATGACCCTGCCGCCACTGGCAGTCGTGTATCCTGAATTGATGAGGAAGCGCGAGTGGAATTGGGTGGGGTTGTCGCCGATGCCAAAGATGAAACTATAGGAGCGAAGCGGACTTCCGAGAGCGACACCATCTTGGACTGCGTTTTGGCCGGTCATCCATGCCATCTGATTGTCTGCTACAAGGCGGATGATCGCTTCTGAGGAAGGATATGCGTCCATTGCCTTGGTCGCAAGGAGGCCTTCCATCAGCATGTAGCGGCTGTTCTGGAATTGGATATTCATGTCGAATTGGTAGACGCGTTCTGCGTTGTTGCCTATCGACATCGGGCCGCTGTCCTTGTAGTCTCCGAAGATCTTGTTCCTGAAGTATATTGCGGGATCGACGCCACTGCGTTCATATGTAAGCCCTGCCCCTTGGATCGCCGCTTTGTGTTTTGCATATTCTTCCCAGTAGAATTCGTTCCCATGGGTCTTGTCAGAGACAAAATTGATGGATATCTTGTCCGCCAATGCGTGGGCTTCCTGGAGGTAGGATGCATTATTGGTATAGTCATAGAAGAGGAAGAGCGCTGCCCCGAAATATCCTGCGTCGTCATCCCCGTTTTGGAAAGGGGCATAGGAATTCTTGATGAAAGAGTAGGTATTATGTGCACGGTCGAAAAGCGCATTTGCCTGTGCAGGTGACGTGTCATAGACAGCAGGGAGCGCCTCGAGGAACGCTAGCAGCGCTTCTGTCGTGTATTGCCTGTTTGACGTAGGATAGAAGATCATGCAGGGGTTTTGTTGTCCTTGGAAGAGCGGCGTGTGCATGTTCACATCGAAGTAGCAGCCGAACTCATAGCCCCACCCACGTGAGATGCCATAACCGTTGTCAGAGGAGAGAAGGACTCCAGTCCTGTCTTGGTAGGTGAGATTCAGGCAGGGCTCGTCGATCTGGCACTTATAGAACTGAGCCTCAAAAGCAGCGCAGGCCAGGTCGGTTATCCCGTTTGGCGCGCATGAGGAGACGACAGGAATATTCATAATGGGTGTCGGATTCCCTGGGGTGTACACGTCGATATCCGTGAGGGTGGTCGGGCCTGGCACGAATGCGTTCGGGATGCTCAATCCCGGATTGAGCCGAAATCCGACACCGTCAGTCCTCTCCTGGATATTGAGACCTTGAAGCCCTTGGAGATAGGTGGCATATGATCCTATGGTATCGCGCATGGATTGGGAAAATATCGAGGGATTCCTTCTATATGCGTTTCCAAGCCTGATGAGGGAGAGTGTTGCCTGGTCTGCCTCCATGATGAAGCTTCCGTCCGCCATCATGAGGAAGGGAGGTGTGTAGCCTGAATGCATATCAGCATGGTAGGGCGAGTTTTGCTGCTGCTCTGCCTTGAAGAATTCGTCAAAGACAGGGACTGAGTCCTGGAAGGCCGAATTCTTGATGGAGAATGGGCGCGATACTCCCTGTCCGAGAGATGTCGTGATGTAATAGGTGCCTGCTTGAGATAGGTTGCTGAAATCTCCGACGATGCAAGGGTCATTGCCCTGGCAGTTCACTTGATTGCCTGAAAAATCCTTGGCACGGACGAGATTGCCTTGGAAGGCGGGATTGCCTTCTTCGTCAATCACTGAAAAGAGTCCACTGGTCGCGTCAGTGTAGACGATGACTTGCTTTGTCGCGAGAGGGTGGAAACCGAGACTGCTTACTGCTATGATCCTCACGGTCTGATTCAAGGGTGTCTGGTTTGAAGGGGTGAGCGTGATATTGAATGAGATGTTCTGTCCGGAAAGAAGGGTGAAATCCGCCGCATAGGCAGCATAATTGTCTTTGAGTATCTGCAGGTTGTAGGATGATGGTGTGACGTTCTGGAGAAAGAGGTTTCCGCTAGCGCTCGTGTTTCCCACGAAGGACAGGTTGAGGTAGGCTGATGCGGCTCCAGGATTCGTCGTGATGTTGATGTTCCCTCCGCTCGCTGCCATGACTATGTGGAGTTGGAAGAGGAGGAGTGTTGAAAAGAGCACTAATGCTAGTGGTAGATCCCTTGTCTTTTTGTGCTTCATGAATATTCCTCCATTCCTGTTCTCTCATTGAATTTTGTCAGGTATCCAACCTTGTTCAACCGGTCTCTGCGTGTGTCCATGTAAATTTTCGGTTGAGGAGGAAATTTGCGATGAAGACTATGAAGATCGTGGCAAGGTTGAGTAAGAGCAGGTATTGCAGGCCAAAGGTGGTGGTGAGACCCCAGAGTATTGTGAGGGATAGTGCTATCGTCACCATGCTGACGAGCTGGAATGAATAGAATTTTTTCAACGCAGAGGCATTGTGATCTGATCGCTTGAAGGTGATATAGTGGTTTCCCAAGAAATTCGATATGATCGCTGCCTCTATCGCTATCGCTGAGGCGAGAAGGTAATAGAAGCCTGCGAATGTTGTCAGTCCGTAGAGGATTGCGGTGTTGATGATGGTCCCGACAGCACCGATTATCCCAAAGGAGATGAACCGTTTCATCTCTGTGCGGTTGATCCTCGGGACTTGTTTCATATCCCTCTGCTCTGTAGACGTGGCGGGGGTTAAGAAATATTCCGGAGATCCGCGGCCATGATTTTTAATTTTTTTCAAGATTAGACCCCTTAGCTCCTATTGGCAATTGGTTGAGGTTTGCTTGTTGTAATTAGTCCTTGCTTGAGTCCGCTCTTGGTGACAAAGAAGGCGAGTTCAGCCATGTCGGCGAGCCTGATCTTGCTCACTCCGGCGTTCCTTTCGGCGAAATGGATGGGCACTTCAGCCACGCTGAAGCCGGACAGGAGCACTTGGTGCAGGAGAGATATCTGGAAAGCGTATCCTTTTATGTTGAGTCTGTTGAGGTCGACCCTGTCAAAGACAGCGGCGCGTATCGCCCGATATCCGCCGGTGCAGTCGCGCACATTACTCATATTTAAGAATGCCTTCGTGTAGATGTTCGCAGTCCTGCTTATGAGCTTCCTGCGAAATCCCCATTCTTTAGGTACTGATCCGCCGTTGATGTATCGTGATCCGATGACAAAGTCGTATCCTTCCTTCAGTTTTTCAAGCATAGAGGGGAGGTGGCTTGGGTGGTGGGAAAGGTCCGCATCCATCTCTACGATGATGTCGGGGCGGATATTCTCTAGCGCATGGTTGATCCCTGCTATATATGCCATGCCAAGGCCTTCTTTCTTCTGCCGGAGGAGGAGGTGGATGTTCTTGTTCTTCTCCATCAGCTTTTCTGCGACCTTGGAGGTGCCGTCAGGGGAGTTGTCATCGACGACAAGAATGTGGATGTCTGCCCAGGGGACTTTCGCTTTCTTGAAGATCATGTCTGTCACGAGCGGAAGGTTCTCTGCTTCGTTGTATGTGGGCATGACTATGCATACTTTTTCTGGTGCTGTTTCCATGAGGTCACCTCGTTAGGTTTTTTAGCCTTTTTAGGCCAGTGGTGTTTTGTTTTCTTTCGGCAGGAGGATGAAGACCGCGGCGTATCCGCGGAATTCATTCATCCTTTGGTGTCATTCGTTCTTCGCCTCACACTTTTTTGTGCGTCGGGAAAATGAAATGGGAGCTGGTTGCTTATGTCGTGAGAAGTCATCTCTGTCGCTTCAAAAGGCGAAATCTGTCTGCTGTGTCGCTCGAAATATGTTCGGATCCGATACGATGCTCACTGTAGGATGATGATCAGGCACAATGCCGAAGCTGAGCAGTTGTAGGATTCTCATATGTACCTTTTTTTGTGTTTTTTCCATGATATCAACCCCAACGAGAGCTTTCTCTTGTTTATGAAAAAGGATAAGTCATTGAAGTATTAATAGTTGCGCGGTAGTTGAATGTACTTGTTGTATGGGCCTATACTTCACTATCGTAAACTTGGCGTCCCTTTTAAGTGATTCAGAACCTCATTAATGATTCACTTCATGATTCAGTCCGCATGGAGCGACTGGTCCCTTGACAAAATATCGGTTCTGCAAAGAAAAAAGAAAAAAAAATAAAATATTAAGGGGATCAGTCAGCTGTAGACACATCCAAAAATCCCTTTGCAAGTTCTGTACCCATCTCGTCTTTGGCATCGCATTCGACAGTGTAGGTTCCGGCAGCGTCATACGTGTGCCAGAGATTGTTTGTCTGCATGTCAGTTTGCTTTTGCCCGTCGCCGAAATACCAAGTATAGCTTACCGCGGTAAACGCCTCTGTTTCGCAGGTAAAGACGAAGTTATTGCCTTGCGGGAATCCGGAAGCTATTGATATGGTGGCATTCAGCACGTCAGTTGGTTCTTCAGGAAGTCCCCCCCTTACGATGATCTTGCTCTGTTGGACCCTCGTGATTCCGTCTGAGGCAGTGCAGTCTACCTGGTACTGGCCTGTGACGAGGAACGTGTGCCAGACATCGTTTGTCTGCTGGTCATAGAGCTTCTGTCCGTCGCCGAAATCCCAGTCATAGCTTGTTGCGGTGAATCCTTCTGCATTGCACTCAAAGACATAGTTTTCGCCATATTCTCCTTGTGGGAAATATGGTGCGATATCAAGGCTCACTGACGTGCCGTTTGACGGAGGGACAAGCGGAGGGGTGCCGACAGATATTCTCAAAATGCTTGCCTCATAGCGTGTTCCGTCAGATGCGCTGCAGGTCACTTCATATTCCCCGTCTTCAGAATAGGTGTGATAGACGTCCTGGTTGAAGATGCCGTACAGGTATTGGCCGTCACCAAAGCTCCATCCGTAGCTTGTCGCCGGAAAGCTAGGGTTGCACTGGAAGACAAAATTGTTTCCTTGCGGAAACCAAGGTGCGATAGTTAAGGTTCCGCTTGTCGCATACGCTGATCCGGCTCCAAGGAGCGCTGTCGCGAGCAGTGCTGAAAGCACAAGGAAGATATTCTTCTCCATTCCTCTGCCGTTCGTTGCAGGGGTCATTATTGTATCTCTATTTGTTTTTTTCATTTTGTTCCCTCCCTTCGTCGTTTCATTTGTCATTTATTTCTATTTTTGTTCATTCATTCAGTCCTAATTATGGATTGATTGTTATGTTGATGTCTGCTCCGTATCCTGTCAGGGTGCCATGCCCGAAGCCAAATGCTAATAGGCCATTGTGGAACAGCAAGGACTGCGGTGCCCAGAACTCATGGTAGTATGATGGTTCGGTGACGCCGATTGCGCAGCGGACTAGATAGGTTCCTTCTTGACTGCCTGAGAGGGTGATGATGTGGTTATTGTCTTCCTCATTTATAATGGTGAGTTCGCTTGGTATCTCCCAATACGGCCATGTCGTCCAATTGCTCCGGTGTCCGATAGGGTTACAGAGGAGGGATGCTGTAGTATTCGTCTGGTTGAGTATGTGCATGTACGTTCCCCATTGTTCTCCTGCATTTCCTCCTACTGTAAGGGTTGAGTTGATGTGGATATTCTCTCCTTGGATGAGAGAAGGGGAGAAAGGCACAGTAATCTGCACTGGCATGCTTGCATTTAACCCTCCAGCACTGCAAGTCACGTTATATTCCCCGGCATCGGGGAAAGTATGATAGACGTCGAAGGTCTGAGTATCTTGTGTTTGGTTGTCTTCGAAATTCCATGAGTATGATTCTGGAGTGAAGCCGTCAGCAACGCATTCCAGGCCGATTTTGTGGTCTGCTGGAAATCCCAGGTACATCCTGATTTGCAAAGTATGCTCTGTTGATGGTTGACAGGTTGAATTTACCGTCGCTGTGGGATTTTGTAGTGGGTTAACACAGAGATTTC
This sequence comes from archaeon, assembly GCA_020057445.1. GTDB lineage: Archaea > Nanobdellota > Nanobdellia > Woesearchaeales > JAHJEM01 > JAHJEM01. Next base: position 6,880 of record JAGVFV010000003.1, read on the forward strand.
CGTCTGCTAGTTGAAGACAGAAGTCTTGGCTGAAGCCGAAGTCCTCATTTCCGTTTCCCCATAGTACACGAGTGATCTCGAATGTTCCATTCTTTGATGCGGTGAGCCATGCTAGTCGTGAATTTGATAATTGTTCTCCCCACACTATATATCTGTAGTCTCCGACGATTCGATCATATGCGATTACTCCTTGGCCGACATTCAAAGGTGCGTCTATGAGACAACCTTCTGTCGGTACAGGTTCTGGTGGAGTGTCATTGATGGTCTCATTGACGATGATGCGTAGTGCAGTTGCTGGTACGATCCATTTTTGGAATCCGTTGTTGGTGAGTATTTCTCCCCAGGTTCTACCTTCGTTGATGGATTGGTTGATCTGGTATTGTGTCCAGCCCGCAATGTCGTTGCGATCGTTCCATACGGGACTTCCATCACCTCTGGCCCAGCTGGTCATGGATATGACTTGAGCAGCATTGAATTGGCCGTTGAAGCTGTAAATGAAATAATATATCCCGAGAGTGGTCGGTGCGATGAAGTTGACATCAAGAGTTCTGCTGCCCATACCTGGTGTGGAGAGATAGCCGTAGTCCTGGTAGCTGTTTGCGTGGTCTCCCCAGTTTGGTGTTCCTCCTAGGCTGATGACTGCGTTGGAGTCCCAGGAGCTGTAGTAATCAAGATTTATCGTGCCGCTTAGCTGTTGTCCTGGCGTTGCGATTACTGTTGGATTGTTTGGTGAGATTGTTTGTTCGTTGATTGTTCCTGATGTGATGGTAAGTGTTGAGGTTGAGCCATCGCTTGGTCCCTTTACTTCTATTGTTATGCTCGTCGCTGGTACTCCAAAAGGCTTGAATCCTTGGTTGGTGAGTATTGATCCGACTGTACGTCCATCAATATTCGCACCGTCTGTCATGTTGCTTGTCCAGCTTGCGATGTCGTTGCCGTCATTCCAGACGTCACTACCATAAGGCCAGTTGGTCATGGAGAAGACCTGTCCGGTTGTATATTCTGCACGGTAGGCGAGGATGATACGATATGTTCCTGGTGTAGTCGGAGCTATGTAATTAACTGGTACTGACTGAGAACCGCTTGCTGGCGTATTGACTGGTGAAAATGTGACGTAACTGCTTGCGTGGTCTCCCCAGTTGGGTGTTCCTCCGAATGCCATGACTGCGTTTGAGCCGTATGTGCTTGTGTAGGATACATCGATGTTTCCCGAAATTGCTTCTTCTGGGGAGACGACGACATTTCGTTCAGATGGGTTGATATCTTGTCCGTTGATATTTCCAGATGTTAAAAAGAGTGTTGACGTGCATCCTGGATCTCCTTCTGGGCATTGTGTTTCGCTCTGGTTTGTCGTATTGTCAGGGATTGTTGTATTATCATGTATAGTTGTGTTTCCTGGGTTTGACGTGTTGCCCCAGGTGGTGTTTCCTGGTATGGTGTAGGAGTCGAATCCTTTCATTTCGTCGACACAAAGTGGGCCAAGGCATGCGAGGAATGGTTGAAGAATGGGATATTCTGTTCGGTAGAGTTCGTAGCGGCTATCTTCTTTGTGGCATGCAAGAAGGCCAATAGTGCCGTCAGCGGTGTTGAAATTGATGGTGCGGCATACACCTTCTGTATGATCGTTGAGCAGGTCGCAATTGATATTGTTATAAGTGCATGTTGCTGTGAATGTGCTTGGATCGCGGTAGTCGTATCCTTCCTGAACTGGAGGGAGTTGGTCGCTGGTGAATGAGTCATAGCCTTTCCATGGATTGGTAGACAGGCATCCTGCACCGATGCACGCTTGTGCATCTATCTGGGGAGAATATTGTAGGTATGTTTCGTAGCGAGTGCCTTCTTTTTTACATACAAGGATTCCTAATGGTCCTTGAATTGTTGAGAATTCAATAGTCCGGCACACGCCGCTTGTCGTGTCCTGGTTGACACCACAATCTTGGCCTCCTGCAGTACATGTGTATTCTAATTGTTCTACCGGAGGGCTGAAGATGTCTGCCAATGTTAGTGGTATGAACACAAGTGATACAAATAAAATGAACAAGCATATCATTATCTTCATTTTCATCATCCTCTAAAACACAATCCCGTTCTGTTTAATGAACACTGTTTAATTGAAATCTATTCTTCATCGTCTTCATCTTTGCTCGTCGTATGTGTTTCAGTTCGCTCTCTGACGATCTTGCGTTTGTTTCCATCGCCGATCTTGATATTCTCTTTTGACTTGACGACTGTTTCAGAGGAATTTCGTTGTGAATCACGTCGTAGAGAATCGCTTCTTGTCTGCGGAGTAGGGATCGCCAAGCCGAGCATCAGCAAGACGAAACCGATGATTGCGGTCGCATATGCCCAAGTTATGGGGACTGTCACTCTGGCGGATGATGTTCGCGTATCTACATCCCCATTTCCTATGGTTGTCGTGTCTGCCTTGATTTCCTGCATCGGTACAAGATAGAGCAATATTCCGATGACCAAAAAAATAACTCCAAATATGATAAGGCCTGTTTTCATTTTTTCCTCCATACTGATTTATCCCTGTATGATCGAATAGACTCTAGTAATAGATTCTAATTATTTGTGTAAGCCTGTAAAGTATTTATACTTGCGTGGTAGTGGAGAATACTTGTTGTATGTGCCGATACGTCACACGGAGTAAATCTGGCGATGTTGTTCGGACATCTGTTGTGACAGATCTAATCATTGCAGAAATAGAGTCGTTCCATGAGTGACAGATCTAATCCTTGCAGAAATAGAGTCGTTCCATGACGATCTTTCCATCGTTCCAATATTGGACATTCACGCGATAGACGATCTTTCTTTCTCCTTTTTTTGTTTTCACGTCTATCGACCATTCGGTCATGGAGACGAGATCCCCTAGAGCGACAGATATGACTTCTGCCGTGTAGACTTCGTCTATCTCCCAGAGGAAGTTTATCCCTCTTTTCCTGTTCTCCTCTTTCCCTGTTACAGGAGAATTCCCATTCTCATGGATGACCACGTCATCCCCGTAATATTTCTCGAACGCTTCCATGATATTTCCTTCCTTGATCAGGGAGTTGAGGCCGTTGACATTGGTCATTAGTTTTTGTGTTTGTAGCGACATTTTTTCCCCTCCTGTCATTGACAAGAGTTGTAACTATATAAATACGTGCGGTAGCAAAGCATACAACATTTCTAAGAATTGGCAGCAGGGCGTCACGCTACTTTTTCAGAAAAATTCCAGAGGATGGTATAGAAGTCAGAGTATTCTTTTGAGACGATCTCGTTCTCTATGACGATCGTGTGGATGGGCTGTATCCAGATGGTGATGTACACGACACCATCGCATACGATCTGGGTCACTTGGGATGTCTTTGACTGCTGGGTCTTCGGAAGTATCCTTGCCTCTGTGAATTTCAGGTTGGTGAGCGTCTTTATCTCTTCGAGAGGGATCTTGTAGTACAGCAGCTTGAGCTCGAGATGCCTCTTTATGCGTTCGAGATGGAATGCGTGCATGAGCCTGTCATTGAGGACGTTTGTCAGGTTCTCATTCTCTGCAAGCCCGTACATCCAGATCTCTGATTTCTTGTCTAACAGGCTGAATATGAGCCCTTTTACTGCGCTCAATCCTTCGACAGTGTACACTTTCGGTGTCTGGCCAGACACATAGGTTGTCTTGATATAGCTCATCGCTGATTTCAGGTGTTCCAGCTTGTCCTTCTCCTGGCTGATGATGAGGTCTGTCGATAACGGGGCA
>JAGVFV010000053.1 GCA_020057445.1 archaeon
AACCGGGCGTATCTTGCAGGATTATTGACTCTCGAGGCGGCAGTACTCCTCACCAAAGTTGCGGGAGGGTTTGATGGTATTAACCTACCTCCCGAATCTAAATACGTTGCAGCCTCTGTCGCACTGGATATAGGTTTACGCGTGGATATACTTCCATTCTGGTCCTTATCTTATGACTCGCCTAACATGTATCCAGGCATTATTGGTTTGATCCGGGAACTGTATTCTACATGCTTTACCCACAAGAATCCCAAAAAGATGGACGGTGGAAAATGATGGGAAAACTCTCGCAAAACGTCGCTTCAACACTTGACCCTGTTGTTGTCAGATATCCTTGCCCCTCATTAATGCTTTCGGGAGCTGTGATGAAGAGGAGGAAAAAATGAGAATAAGGATCACTCGGCACGCTATAGCAGGGATTGCCGCTTCCCAAGTCCCTGCTATCGCATTTTCACTCTACAGCATGCCAAGCATGAAGCAGGCACTTGGCTTTTACGTCCTGCAAGGACTTGCAAGGACCACAGTTGCAGTAGGGTCCATTATATGCGGACGGCCGGAAGGATTCATGGTTTTTACACCAGAGGTCGTAGGATACACTATTGGCGACTATTTATCCCGTATGTACTGCCATAAGTCGGACAGCCCTCAAGAAATCAAGGCCAGTGACCTTGAAAGGATGTGCGAATCATCAGAAAAAGGAACGATTGATGCGAATGTGCGATGGTACTTATAAGAATGTGAAATCAATAAAGTTTAGTGGCATTCTGCGAACTCTTCCGAATAGGATTCAGTTGCTTTCTTCGGTTTTTTCATAGCAACCTTTAAATACGCGTACGTATTTTCGTATATATGCGAGCACACGTATGATGAAGAAATCAACAATCACGGTGTCCATCCCGAAGGACTTGAAGGCACGAATGGCTGCCCTCCCGCACATCAATTGGCCGGAATACTTGCGGCAGAGGTTGGAGGTCCGTCTTGCAGAGCTGAAAAAGTTTGAGGAGCTTCGTCATTCCGGCGCATTGCAAAAGATAATGCGGGATGATGCGCAGAGGAGAAAATGACCTCAGTCTCCCTTCCGTTATCAAGCAGTCTCAAGGACGAGCTGAAGCTCTTCCCTTGGATCAATTGGAGTGAGCTTGCGAGGGAAGAGGCGATGAAGAAGGTCATCTTTGAAAAATACATGAGAACCCGTATGCTTTCCGAAGAAGAGATAAGATATTGCGAGGAGATAGATTGGCATCCTGTCGATGAGCTTCCTTTCAAGAAGTCGTTCATCAAAGAATTGGAGAAGGCAAGAAAGCAAAAGGCAATTAAAGTAGAGAATCTTTCTGATATATTAGGATGACATATGCAGTGGAATTCACCCCTCTCTGCATGAAACACCTCAAAAAACAGTCCGAAAAAAATCCGATTCTTTCGAAAAGAATTAAGAGAAAAGTGGAGGAAATTCGAGAATATCCGCATCACTATAAACCGTTAAGGTATGATCTTTCAGGGGAATGCCGTGTGCATATTCTGGGAAGTTATGTGCTTCGGTTCAGGATTGATGAGGCAAGGAAAACGGTCGTCTTTCTTGTTTTCAAGCATCATGATGAGGCATATGAACGATAAACAGGGGAGGGGTGCTTATTGGGGAAGTTTGTCAGCCAAAAACTTTATAACCTCTTGTGCATAAGGGCTGTTTATGGAACAGGGCAGGAAGCCGGCAAGTCCGCGCGATGCGCAGGATCTTGCGGGGAATGTGAATGATATTGCGAGCCGCTTGCGTGTCTTAGAGGAGCGTTATTCTAATCTGCGCAAGAAGACGCAGGTGACTGATCAGAATATGATAGAGTCAGAGCGGTCCATGTTGAAAGAGCTTGAGGAGTTGAACCAGAAGGTCCTTGATCTCAAGCATGGCATATTTGACATGAATGAGAAGATAACGGTCATGCTCGGGGAGCTGTCGAACTGCGTGAAGGAGGAGGAGTTCACCGCGATCGCGAGGTATGTGGAGCTCTGGGAGCCTGCGAATTTTGTCACCAGGGATGAATTGAAAAAGAAGATTTATAAATGAGTGCTGCAAGAGGTGTGAGTATGCCGCAAGGAGTTCCGTTGGATCAGGTCAAGGCCATGAAGGCCCAAGGGTTTGAGAACAACCAGATTATCGAGTCCTTGCAAAGGGATGGGTATTCTTCTTCGCAGATCTTTGATGCCATCAACCAGGCGGATATCGTGCCTGCGTCAGACATCACCTCATTCCAGGCGCCCATGCAAAAGCAGGCGCAGAAAGACCCGCAGGCGCAGAATGATTATCAGGAGCATGCGCATGAGGGACAGTCAAGCTATGAGCTTGCCAACACTGAGGAATTAGTCGAGGCGATCATCGATGAGAAGTGGAATGACCTCATCAAGGACATCAACAAGATCATCGATTGGAAGAATGAGACAGAGACGAAAGTCATCCAGCTTGAGCAGAAGTTCGACCTCCTGAAGGACCAGTTTGACAAGCTGCACCAGGCGATCATAGGCAAGATTGGCGAGTATGACAGGCACATCCTTGATGTGGGCGCAGAGGTCAAGGCCATGGAAAAAGTGTTCTCAAAGGTGCTTCCTGTCTTTACAGAGACAGTGCATGACCTGCAGAATGTGGCTGATGACTTGAAGGGAATGACAAAGCGTTGAGCTGTCAATTCTACTGTTGAACCTTGTAAATTATATTGCCTTGTATCTTTTCTTTAGTATTCAGGAGCGTATCTCCGTCATCATTGGATCAATTAGAGGATTATTGTGCTATGGAGATCAAATATGTGCTATCTTGAGAATGTTATCGTCATGTCTTTGTTAAGAAAATGATTGTAAACACGCCTATCAGGAAGACCACCAATAGGCCGAGTATCTTCGGGTTCATGAATGTCATGAGCACATTGTCTGCGAAGCTTCCTTTCTGTATGCCACCGCCGGTTGCAGTACCGGTGCCATCTGTACCGGTCCCGTTGTCAGTGCCGCCTGTGCCGCTGCCTCCTTTCTCTAAGAGCCGCTGTCCGAATGCCGCGCCGAGGGAGAAGAGGACGATGACGATGGCAAGGATGATGACCCAGGTGTAGACGTTTGGGTCTGTGACGAGCTTTTGCCAGTTGGATTCTTTCAGCCCGAAGAGCCCGAAGACGAAGATGATGAGGAAGACAAAGAGGGCGAGGACAAAGAACCAGGTGGTCATGGTCCTGATGAAGACGACAGCGCTTGAGCTGATGGAGATCATGATGGCAAGCACGAATGCGATGATGGCATAGATCCCTTTCTTCTCATCCTTGAGGGGGTTTGCGTAAGAGAGGATGCCAAAGACGATGGCGAAGACCAGCAGGAAGATGAAGATGAAGGTGAATTGTCCAAGGACTCCGCCTACTGATTCGCTGAGTGTTGCCATGTGTGTCCTCTTTTATTGTGGTGGTCTTTTTCCGCCAAGGAGTGCTGCGAAGTTCTCTGCCACGTTCTTTCGTTCTGGGTGGGGTTCTGTGTCTCGTGCGACAAACCAGACGATGATGCCAAAGACGAGTATGACGACGACGAGTGTCTGTGTCTCCGGATTATCTATGAATCCAAGCCAGCCTGGTCCCCGGAACCATCCTGCTGCGCGTCCGAAGATGAAGACGATGATGATAGTTGCAAGGATGACGAAGTAGCCGCCGATCGGGTTTCCTGCAAGGTTGATGTCGTGGCCAAAGATGCCGACCATCAGGAGGAGCATGAGGATGGCGATGATGATGAGGGAGACGTTCGGAAGAGCGCTATTCATGATCTCGACGATATCTGCGCCTGGAGGGTAGCGTCCCATGACATGTGGTATGACGACCGCAAGTCCCATGACAAGCGCCACGATCACATTGATCTGGCGGACATTCTTTTCGCCAAAGAGCTTGATCTTCTGCAGGATTGCAAAGACGACGGTGAAGACGAGTATGAATGGGAGAAGCACGTCTGCTACTCCGATGTTGTCGAGGTAGATCATGAGTTCTTGGAATGCCATTGTTTATCCCTCCTTTGTGGTTGCTTTTTCGCCTCGGTCATGTGTGACAAAGACCATGAATGCGATGATGATGACGATGAGACCAATGGATGAGACGACAGTTGAGTTCCAGTGGGCGATGAGATACGCATACCAGAGGCTTAGGACTCCTGCCGCGTTGAGGAAGATGAGGATGATTGCGATGAAGACAAGGATCATGAACATGGTCTTCCAGTTCTTGTATTTGTCAAGGCTGAATTCCTCTTTCCCAGAATGGAATGCGCCAACCAGCATCATGAAGCAGAGGATGAGGACGAGGATGAGCACAGAGTGGGCGAGCGTCTGGTTGATGATGGCGACAAGCTGTGCCGATGCGACGACGAGGAATGCGACGACAAACGCAGTCATGGCATTGAGGTTTTTCCTCGTGACTTCTGAGGTCTCCCCGTCTTTCTTTATCTTTTCCAGGCCATATATCTTGGTCTTTTCAAGGATGGCGTAGACTATGGTAAACACGAGGACAAATGGCAGGAGCACATCAAACACCCCTAGCCTGTCAAAAAATGCAAGTGTCCCGTGAAGGACATTCGGATCCGCTGGTGGAGGCATATGCAGAAATCTTACGTTGTGGCATATTTAAAGCTTTCGCTGGAAAGGCCTCATTGAAAAGTGAGGGTAGCAGCATCAGGTGAACTTCCTGGTAAGTAACTTGTCGGCGCGTTGCGGGGGGATGCCTCATTGCGACCTCAGTCGCTATGAGGTCATATCAACTACGTTGAAATGACCCTTCGGGGACGCAGCGCCTCATGGGAAAGAAGCTGGAAGTGAGCAGCTGCTACCCGGTGAGTGAAGCGAACATTTCAATGAGGCCGCCGGGAAAGGTGCACGAAAAGTTACCTGATAATTCCTATGCGGTGAAGAACAAGGTGAGTCTATTGATCCGCCTGAAATCATAATCGTTATAAATCAAAGCACCAATGGATGATCTTTATGAAAAGTTATAGGGAAACAAAGGAAAATTATGACCGCGGTGTGGATTGGCATGCGAAAAAGAGCATCTCCTATGATTGGAAACGCCAAATTGCACTTTTCTTAAAAGGAAATGGGATGAAACTTGTTTTGGATGCGGGGTGCGGATGTGGTCGTGATGTCCCTATTTTTATCAAGAAGAAGTGTTCTGTTGTCGGTCTTGATTATTCAAAAGAGACGATCAGGCACTGTAAGCGCGATTTTCCAGACACACCTTTTTTCGTTGGCGATATAAGAAAATTGAGCTTTAAGGCAGGGATGTTCGATGGTGTATGGGCTTGCGCATCTTTATTGAACATTTCGAAAAAGGAAGTGTCTAAGGTCTTATCTGAATTCAGGCGTGTCTTGAAGCCTGGTGGCCGCTTGTTTGTCTCTGTCAAGGAAGGAACAGGGGAAAGGATGGTTTCTGACGAAGCAGGGGCAAGATTCTTCAGCTTTTTCACCAGGACTGAATTGAGGACGCTTGTCAAACAGGCGGGCTTTGTTGTGCAACAGGTGGAGCTTGTTCCTGATGCTCAGCTTACAGGTGTTAAGGAACATCCTCCTAAGCCTTCTTGGATTTGTATTTATGCTGTAAAGGCGAAAATTTAATATAATCTCTCCTGTTTGGGACTAGTATGGTTGAAGTGAAGATAGGGCTTGAGATCCATACCTACCTGCTGAATAGGGTGAAGCTCTTCTGCGATTGCGCCATAGATAAGGATGCTAAGCCGAACAGCTGTTCGTGCCCTGTGTGTACTGGCCAGCCAGGCAGCAAGCCCATGCTGGTGAACAAGGAGGCTGTGGAAAAGATTCTTGCCATCTCTCTCATGCTCGATTGCAAGGTCAACAGACGCCTGTTGTTCCAGAGGAAGCATTATTCCTGGCCAGACCTTCCCTCTGGGTATCAGAGGACCATGTCTGGCGTGTATTCCACGCCCACTGCAGTTGATGGCCTGTTCCATGGCATCCGCATCTCTGATGTGCACTTGGAAGAGGACCCGGCAAGGTGGAATCCGGATGAGGGCACTGTCGATTATAACCGTTCTGGGTTTCCTTTGGCAGAGATCGTGACTGCTCCTGATTTCACGTCAGCAGACCAGGTGGTGCAGTGGCTCCATGACCTCTTGCTCACCCTCTCTTACGTCCGTGCAGTGGATAAGGAAGCAGGCATCAAGTGCGATGTGAACGTGTCCATCGCTCCTGATTTCACACGGGTGGAAGTGAAGAATGTGCATTCGGTGAGCGCAATCCGAGACGCCATCCTGTATGAGGTCAAGCGCCAGTCAGGGCTTTCGAAGAAGGCGCAGGAGACTCGCATGTGGGACGAGGCGGATAAGGAGACCAAGTTCATGCGGAGCAAGGAGACTGGCATTGATTACATGTTCATCCCAGACCCAGACCTTCCGCTGATCATGATTTCTGATAAGATGGTGAAGAAGATTGAAAAGAGTCTTCCGGAAAAGCCGAAGGAGAAGATCGCACAGTATGTGCGGCTCGGTGTTGAGAAGACTGATGCCGAGATTATTGGTTCTAATATTGTTCTTGCAGAGCTTTTTGATAAGGTGTTGAAAAAGGTGGATCCTGCCTTTGCGTCGAAATGGTTCAGGAGGGATGTGCTTGCTGCGTTGAACCTGTCTGATGCTGATGAGTTCAATATCCCTATTGATTATCTTGTCGACTGGTTTGTTCTGCTGAAAGAAGGAAAAATCTCACCCATCATTGCAAAGGAGCTCTTGGACGAGTTTTTCAAGAAACCGTTCGACATCAAGGCGCGAGTCAAGGAAAAAGGTTTGCATGCAGAAGCAGATGATGATGTCTTGAATGGATTGTGCAGAGAAGCGATTGACAATTCCAAGGTCGCGGTTAAAGAATACCGAAGCGGGAACGACAAGGCGTTGAATGCGATTGTCGGCTTTGTGATGAAGAAGACAGGAGGGAAAGCCGATCCGGTAAAGGTGAGCAAAATCTTGAAGGAGCTGTTGAAATGAAGGAAGAGAAGATAAAGGATGAGGCAAAGCAGATCATGGACAGGTTCATGGCAGAGCTCGGAGAGATCAAGCTCACTGAGGAATTCGGACTAGTCAGGGAAGAGCAGATCCGCGAGCCGAAGGAAACAATGCCAGATGAGGATTTCAAGGAACGCATGCTCAAGAATGCTCCTAAAGTGCGGGGAGATTCGATAGTCGCTGAGAAGAAGAACTGGTAATGATACATAAGACTATGAATATGCAAAATACAATTCAGGAGAAAGTGAAAAAACAGTTGGATGAAATAAAGAAGAGAAAAGATCTCAATATATTCCTCCACTTGAATGAGTCTGCCCTTGAAGATGCGAAAAGAATAGATGAAAAGATCAGGATGAAAAAAGCAGGCAGGCTTGCAGGCATGACCTTTGCCATAAAGGCAAACATCAATGTCAAGGGACTTCCCATCTCCTGCGCGTCGAAGACCCTTGAGAAGTATCATGGCACGTATGATGCAGATTGCATCAAGATGGTCAAGGAAGAGGACTGCATCATTCTTGGCATTGCCAATTGCGATGAGTTCGCCTGCGGGGCGAGCGGAGAGACATCCGCGTTTGGACCTACGAAAAATCCGGCAGCACCAGACAGGATACCTGGAGGTTCATCCTCGGGAAGCGCTGCAGCTGTCGCAGCAGGACTTGTCGATGCCGCGCTCGGTTCTGACACAGGGGGCTCGATCAGGAATCCGGCGAGCCACTGTGGTGTCGTCGGCATCAAGCCAAGCTATGGACGCGTGTCGCGTTTTGGCCTGATAGACCTTGCCATGTCCCTTGACCAGGTCGGCCCTCTTGCACAGGATGCGAAGACCGCGGCTCTTGTCCTTGAGGTGATTTCAGGAAAGAGCAGGAATGACTGCGCGACGACAGATAATCCTGTTGAAAAATACAGCCACTCGACTCTTCCAAAGAAATTAAAGATCGGAATGTGCAGGGAGTTTGCGGATCTGTGCACGGATAAGCGCATCCTCGAGCTGGTCTTGGCAAACGCGCATGTGTTCGCAAAAGCGACAGGCTCATCGATTGTCGAATTCCACGCGCCCCATCTGAAGCTCGGAGTGCAGACCTACTATCCATTGGTCTACGTCGAATTCTTTTCAGGCACGAGGAAGTTCGACGGACGAAGATATGGAAAGAAGATCGAGGAGTCCTGCGGTGAAGAAGTCCTCCGTCGCATTCTTGGCGGCCGTGAAATCTCCCGTGCAGAATTCGGCGGCAGGTATTATCGGAAGGCCCTTGCAGTGAAAGAGATCGTGGCCAAGGAATTCCAAAAGACATTCAAGTCAGTCGACATCATCATCTCGCCAGTCACCCCGCGCCTCCCGCACAGGTTCGGCGAGAAGCTCTCGCCTCTCGACATGTATGCGTATGACGCATTCACCATCCCCGCTAACCTTGCAGGCATCTGTGCAGGCGTAGTCCCTACAGGAAAGATTGACGGCATTCCTGTCGGCATCCAGGTCATGGCCCCTGCCTTCAAGGAGAAATTGTTGTGCGATGTGATGGCGGGTCTGGAGAAATGATCAGTTAAAATTATTTTCTATTCTTTTCCATACCTTCGAGCTTAAAAACGACTATGATGTAGTCATCGAAAAATTTCTGGAAGGTTGCTCTTGCTTTCGTTCTGGGAAAAAAGTGTTTTGTGATGAGCATGAGGAAATAAGGGATAAATAGGATGAAAAGAATGATTGTGACGATGACCCATGAGATGATTCCTGCTCTATCCTCGTTAAAGAGCAGCTTGATGAACCCTTTGGTCCAAAATAAGAACACTAAGAAGACGATGATGAATATGATTCCTTGGCTAATTTTCCTTTGTGTGCTAAATTTCGTTGCTAGATTTGGAAGGATGGCGAGTCCAATTATTCCAACAATGAAAATCAGAATGGTTATAGTATTTGAATCATGTTGAAAAAAAATTCGATATATTCCGAAGAAGAGAGCCGCGATGATTACAATCATACAAAGGTACCTGATAACTGCGGGAACTTTTCTTCCTATCACTTAAAAAAATCAATAAAAGAAATATTTAAACTTATCGCTTTACAGCCGCCTGTGCTGCAGCAAGCCTTGCAATCGGCACGCGGAACGCAGAGCAGCTCACGTAGGTCATCCCTGCGTTGTGGCAGAATGCGATAGAGTCTGGTTCTCCTCCGTGCTCTCCGCAGATGCCGATCTTGAGTTTCGGCTTTGTCTTTCGCCCGCGTTCGATCCCAAGCGTGATGAGCTGTCCGACTCCGGCAGTGTCGATGGACTGGAACGGGTCCTTTGGGATGATTCCCATCTTGATGTAGTCTGGGACAAATCCTCCGATGTCGTCGCGTGAGAATCCGAATGTCATCTGTGTCAGGTCATTCGTGCCGAAGGAAAAGAAGTCGCTTGCTTCTGCAAGCTTGTCTGCGAGCAGGCACGCGCGGGGTATCTCGATCATGGTGCCGAAAAGGTAATTGATCTTGATCTTGTGCTTTGAAGAGACTTCTGTATACACTTTTTCGCACAGCGCCTTTTGGTTGAGAATCTCGTTGAGTTCTCCGACGACAGGAATCATGATCTCTGGCCGCGGGTCTTTCTTCTCCTTGATGAGCTCTGCCGATGCATCAAAGATTGCTCGGAATTGCATCTCTGATATTTCAGGATACGTTATCCCGAGCCTGACCCCTCTGTGTCCCATCATAGGATTCGTCTCATGCAGTGCCTCTGCGCGTTTTGATAATTCCTCTTCGTCTATCTTCAGCGCTTTGGCAAGCGCTTTCCTCTGATCTTTTGCTTCCGGCACGAACTCGTGTAGTGGAGGATCGAGCAATCTTATGGTCACAGGCTTTCCGTCCATCGCAGCAAGCGTCCCTTTGAAGTTTGCCTTCACGTGAGGGAAGAGCTCGTTGAGCGCTGCTTTCCTTTCAGATTCTCCCTTTGCCACGATCATCTTCCGTAGGAGGAAGAGGGGCTCTTCGCTTCCCTTGCCGTAGAACATGTGCTCAGTGCGAAAGAGGCCGATGCCTTCAGCGCCAAAGCTTAGCGCCTTTTTCGCGTCATCTGGAGAATCGCTGTTCGATCTTACGCCAAGCT
>JAGVFV010000011.1 GCA_020057445.1 archaeon
ATCAGGCAATGGAAGGTCTTCTACCCTGCATACAAGGAAAAGCTCAAACACGTGAAACTCATCCGCTACGTCGCCCTCATCATCGGAAGCCTTGGCATCATCTTCCTCATCATCCTGCCAACGGAGACAAGATATCTTGCCTTTGCCCTCTGCGCACTCCTGTTCTTCCTCTTCTACCTCTGGATCATCGCAAAGGTCGTCGAGCAGACCTGCATGGTAAAAGAAGTGCCGGTCGAGACGCTCACAGAAGGCGACTGGATACTCAATGATGTCATCGTCGGAAAAAAACGGATCACAGGGCCAAAAGACCTGGGCATATCCAAAGAGCAGATCGCAACACTTCTTGCCCTAAAGAAGCAAAAGAAGATCTCAAAAGTGTGGATCAAGATCGGAGTTCCATTCGTCCCCTCATTCCTGATAGGATTCCTCATCGCCTCATTCTTTCCGATGTGGTATTTGCATCTGTTCTGAACATGCATATTCTGTTATTACGGGATCCTGCTGACGGCATATATTATTCTGAAAGAGGAAAAGTCCAACATCACCGAAATGTATATTAACATAAAAGCATTTCCGCAATCATGGACAACAGGTCAAATAGTAGGGAAATCTGGGCGACATATTTTCGAACACAAGACAGGATCATAGAGCAAGCAAAGGATGCAAGCGAACAAGCGGAGAAGAGAAGAGCAGATGCAGAGCGAATGTATCAGAATTGGGACCTTCTTAATAGTTTTTCTGACGATGCTATTAGTATTTTCAACACGAATTTACCCGACTCCAGTTCAGTTCTTGGTCTCGCATTTGATTTGAGACTATTGAAATACGTTAACATGGAAAGATATGGTTCAGATCCGGTCTATGCATGGTTAGTAAGCGAGCATAATGACTGCTGTGCCGTGCTTCGAGAAGAATATTTTGTCGATACTGCACAACAAACCAAAGAATTATCAGCAATGGTCTATAAAATACATGACCGGACAATGACTCAGAATGAATATGAACACTACTTGGCATTGGCCAGATCCTCTGTTCCTGAATGCAGTCAACTTCATATTACCTGATCATAATCAGTCGACAGTAGTTTTTATAAACAATAATCTATTTCCCCTCATCTATGAATCTCTTAGACATCTATGCTGGACATTTCCTCGATGATGCCGCACATACGTTGCAGGACGCGCGCTTCAACGGAGAAGACCACCAAGCCATCACCAAACTCGGATCGCCAGAAGTCATGCCGGACGCGCTCCTCATAGATTTTCTCGCGATCAACTATGAATTTACCGTCGATAGACGATCTGACGGCAGCTTCATCATGGGCGAAGTAGGAGGGATCATTCCCACCGATCCACACACAGGGCATCGGGTCATTGCCATTGCAGAAAGAAGTGTAGAGAAAGTCATCTACGGCATCCAAAAGATACAAGAAAGCGACAACGGCAACCCTGCCGCGCTGCAGGAATTAGAGCGAATCGTTGAAATGCCGGTTATCCGACGTGCAGGGAGCAGCATCATCAACGGGAACAGGAACATCGCCCATTATGACTTCACCACAAGAGTCGCCCCTGCCTGTGCGACGGATCTCCTTGTCACCCACGCCAACCTTCTTCTTGCAGCAGACGGATTTGGAGTCTTCTCTAACAAATCCCTGCCGACAGAACATTACACCTTCTCCATACCTGCACGAGAAGACCTCCTTGTAAAGGTTCTTGCGCATGCAGAACCACTTGACCGGTTAAGGACGCTCAAAGAATCAGAGCGAGAGATCCTTCCTGAAGGTTTCCTTGCAGGCATGCATGTCATCTACGAAGGAAAAATGGTCACGATCCATCCTATCATACCAGAAAGAGACTATAAGAAATACGCATGGCTCTCACAATATCATTGTGAACCACGAGGGTCTGACATCATGCATCTTGGAACATCAGGATCGGATGGGTCATTCAGCACGTTTGGAAAACGTATTATAGATGCGCACGTGGGACCATGAGCATATCCAGTCACGGAATCCTATCCAGGTTCTTGATGCGGTAATTGTCAACCCCTTTCACGACCTCTGGCTTGACATCTATCTCGACTGGCCTGTCTTCCTTCTTCTCCCCCCCAATCATGAACGCGTCCTTGATCTTCTTCTGGCTATCATCCATGTCTGCTGCAGAAAGGGTCTTTGGCTTCCATTGGAAATTCAATCCGTCATCCTGCTTCCTCTCGATGACCTCGATCCTCGCATGGTCCTTCTCCCGAAGGATGATATTTGTCCCGTGGGCAGA
Organism: archaeon; assembly: GCA_020057445.1. Classification (GTDB taxonomy): domain Archaea; phylum Nanobdellota; class Nanobdellia; order Woesearchaeales; family JAHJEM01; genus JAHJEM01. Next base: position 2,274 of record JAGVFV010000011.1, read on the forward strand.
GAGGAGCTCAAAAAGGATGGCGGCAGCATAACTTCCTGAAAAGAACAGGTGCTCGAAGATGTCATCAGGGATGTCCTCGACATGGTCCACATGCTTTTTTGTGAATACACGTGTATGCCCTCGGGACGTCTCCCCTGCATGGCTGATCACAATATGCTCATCCTCATACAGGAGGACCTGCTTCTCGTCACAGAGGTTGCACGTCATGAGAACAACCTCGAGATCTTGTCTAGCTCAGGATCGCCATGCCCGGGTTCGTCAGCATCATCCTGCTTGCCTTCATCAGCATTATCCTTGCTGGTATTGCTTGCTCCCTTTTGCGAATCGCCTTTTTCGCCATCTTTCTTATCCTTCTTCTCAAACTCCTGCAGCTTCTTCGACAGCCGGTCGATATTGATCCCCTCAAAGAGATGCGCAAGCTCCTTATTCGTCTTGATGATCTCCTTGACCTTTTCAGGCTCTGTGATTATCATCTCTTTCAGCCGCGGATTTTCCATCAGCACCTTTGCCAAGTTATCACGTGAATATTCCTGTGCACGCTCTTGGACATCTTCCTTTTCTGGTGCTTGAGGCTGGTCCTCCTCCCTTTCCGGAAGCATGGGATGCTGAATAGACTGTTGTACAGGCTGCTCATCATTTTGCTCTTTCTGGACCACTTTTGCGAGCTTTCCTTCCCGCTGGAGATACTGCTTCATGATCGCAGCGACGTTCGCGCGCAAAGGAGGAGTGACCTTCTGCACTTCCTGAGCGCTCACTTTCCCTTTCGGTATCTCGAGATCAAACCCATCATCCGGGATCACATGGAAGAGGAAATGAGGGGACTGCTGGCCTGCGACAGCGCCATTCGCGATGAATATGGTCGTCTCACCGACCACCAATCCTTTCTTTATCGCTGTCGATAGGTGTTTTGTCATCCGGAACAGGTGCTTGAAGATCTCCGGAGGGATGACGGGAAGGATG
>JAGVFV010000183.1 GCA_020057445.1 archaeon
CCAGAGAACATGACAAGGACGTTCTCTCCTTCCTTGACCAGCTTTGCGACACGCAGGCGCTCAGTCGCAGTCCGAGGAGAATAATAGACCTTGTCAATGTCCAGCTTCAGGAGACAACCATTCTCCTTATGGATGGTGATGGTTTTCTTCTCTCCGGCGAGCCATTCATGTTTTTGGATACGGAGCTCGCCTTCGTGCCCTCCGCTCTTCCTCACCACTGTCTTCACTGACTTGTTCAGCCGGAGGAACGTCTCTCCTATCTCCTTCTTCTTCTTTTCAAGGCTTTGGTCGATCTCGATGATGGCAATGGCACCGATGAAGTCAGCAGATGTCTTTAGCGACCGCATCTCCTCCATTGAAAATTGTGATGACAAGGCATCTCTGACATTCTCTTTCCGCACCCGCTCCTCAAAGACGACATCGACAAACGCGTGCTTTGACTTCCATCTCTTCTTTACAGGGAAAATGATATACTTTCCTTCCCTCTTGATCCTCCATCGTTCATCGAAGAGGTCCTTGTTCACCAATTCCTTCTTGACTTTCTCTGCATCCTTCAACTCCACGCGCATCCCTAACATGTTCCTTTGCAGGTGATGCCTGATTTATTAATATTCTGGAAAGATGCAGTGCGTGGAATAATTCATATCAAAAGAAATCGCCAAGTCCCTTCTGGTTCACCCTTTTCTTCTCCTTTGTCAACCGAAAAAGCGCATCCATCACTCTTTCTTCACCAAACTCATGATCCTCGACAAGGATCTTCCTCACCGCCTCCTCATCCACCTTATTCCAACGTAATGAATATTCATCAGTCGTCTCCACTTCCTTGAAGAGATGGAAGACCTCTTCCCACGGATACTCGAACTGCTCATCCCACTTGACTTCAGCAAACAATGCAGAGAGATCATTACCATGCTTCTGCACCAGTTTCAACGCATTCTTCGGACCGATCCGTTTGATGCCGCCGATATTATAGTCAGTGCCAACCAACAAACCCAAAGCGATCAGCTGATCCTGCGAAAAAGACAACTCCTTCAGCGTATCATGCAAAGAGATGAGCTCAGGAGACACATCACGGTAGGCAAGCTTTGATCCTAGTTTCCTCCTCCCAGTAATGGACAGGTTCTTCACGACACGCGGGCTTCCAAACAACAGGCTATCCGCATCCTGGCTCATGACAGCAAACGCCTGACCTTTCTTCACGAGATATCCTGCCTGAGCCTCACCTTCTGACGGGGCGATAATGATGGGGCAGCCCATTGCCTCGATCAATCGAATTGCCTCTTCCTTCATATCCCTTGTCAGCTTCGATGTACGGGCCGCAAATTTCTTCATAGATTCCAGATCCTCTTCAGCCTTGGCTTTCTCGAATTCCACTTCAGCCTTCACCTTCGCTTCCCTTCTCCTTGCCTGCTCCTTCCACTTCAGCTCAGGAACCTTGCCATCAAAGACAAACACGAACCGGACGTCCTCCTGCATGAGCTTCGCAAAACGGAAGAACAGGCCGGACAAGTGGCTTGTCACATTCCCCTTGCTGTCCTGCAGCAAGGAACCGTCCTGCCCACGGATAGAAGACAAGAACATATACAGTTGGTTCATAGCATCCACTGCAAGGACTTTACCCGAGAGATCCTTGAGCGAAATCTCCTTCTTCACCAAGAGATCTGTGATTGCGCAGCCCATGCACACAATAAACCGCTTCATATTAATAAACATTTAGGAATATTAGTGAAGGACAGAAAAAAGTTATAAATTGTGTCCTTCACTATATAGTAAACGACGCAAAATCGTATAAGAAACTTATGTCGTTTACTATATATACCACGAAACTGAATATGAAAATGCTCAAGATAAATGCGAGCCAAAGATATTTAAACTTGATTCCAAACCAAATTATTCATGGTGCAAGTCAAAATCACCTTAGGTCTAATGCAAGACCTGTATAAACTCAAACAATCCCTTGCATATTTCCCCCTAAGTCTTGCGTATACCAAAACAATAACAACAGGAGACGACAAAATAAAAATAGATAGACTCTTAACACTCGCAAATGCGAATGCAGGCGAACTAGACAAACTATTTACGCTCCCTATCGAGAAACACGAAGAAGAAAATCGGATCCGTGTAGCAAAGAATCTCCAAAACATAATAACAGCAACATATGAGTTTATCCAAGCTGCGGAACCAGTCCTCCAACGAGTAGACCCTGATTGCTATAACGGACCTTTTGATACACTCAAAAAACTCTACACTCAATTTATGCATACACATTTGTCATAATAACAACCATACCCAATACCTCATTTTATGCAACTTTTGGAAGACTACCAATACTTGGAATGATACACCTTGCAGGAGAAGATCCAGTCTCCCGCGCAATGGATGAACTAGAAATATTCGAGAAAGAAGGATTGACAGGCGCAATAATTGAAAACTACCACGGCACAATACGAGATGTTGAAGGCACTCTCGAGACAATTGCTAAACAACAGACCAAGCTCGTCATCGGCATCAACATCCTCCCAAACCAATTTGCACAAGCCTTCTTCCTTGCAGAAAAATACAATGCAAAGTTCATCCAGCTCGACCACGTAGCAGGAACATACATATCAGGACACATCTCCAACAATTTGTATACGTCAGCACGAGGAAAATTTCAGGAAATAACAGTCCTTGGAGGAGTATGGCCAAAATACTACACACCAATTCCAGACTCAGACTTGCAAAACGACCTAGAAACAGGCATGAAAAGAGCAGACGCAATTGTAGTGACTGGAGAGGGGACTGGACAAGAGACGCCTTTGGAAAAGATAGTGGATTTCAGGACATTTCTCGGAATGTTTCCATTACTAATCGGAGCAGGGCTCAATAGCACCAATGCACATCGACAGCTAGCAATTGCTGACGGGGCAATCGTCGGAACTGCATTCAAAAAGGACAATGACACTTTACAACCAGTCGACCCCTATAGAGTGCATGATCTTATGGATGTCGTAAGGCAAATTCGTACTGAGCGATAATTTTACGAACAAATCGGAATCATTTCTAAATCGGCCCAAACGCCCGAAAATTGCTGTTATGGCCTGTTTAACCAAATCCGAGCACTGGACACCTCCCCGCAGCCCTTTTAAACATCCAGACCCATAGCTACTCCAGTTCGCCCCAACTCCCCGGCACCCGACAAAACGGGTGCCACAATAAGGGAGCCTGAAATAAAATGCGAAAAGCAAGGAGCGAAGGAGTAAAAAATGAATACGAACAAACCACAACCGGGCAAGACCCAAGAGAAGAACCAACCAGAAAAGAAATTCCGCGCAGGACCAATATGCGCGACAATATGGTCCAACAACAACCTCGACAAAGACGGCAAAGTCGTCGCCTATCGTTCTGTCAGCTTCGAACGAAGCTACAAAGACAAGAATGATTCCTGGCAGACAACGCATTCCCTGCGCTTGAACGACCTACCCAAAGCAGCGCTCGTACTCCAAAAAGCGTACGAATACCTCGCTCTCACCACTATGGGTGAGGCAGAGGCATAATTTTAATACTATAAAGGTGATACCTATGGCACAAAAGGCAATACTCATGGCAAAAACAAAAGAAAAAACTGTTGAAGACCTTCCCGGAGTCGGCGCAGCGACAGCAGAAAAGCTCGCAGAAGCAGGATTCTCAGACCTCATGTCTATCGCAGTCGCAACACCGGGCGAACTCGTGGACGCGGCAGGCGTCTCAGAGCTCGTCGCAAAAAAGATAATCAATGCAGCACGAGACATGCTCGAGATGGGATTCATCTCAGGAGAAGACCTCCTTGCCAACAGGCTAAACATGTATGTCATCAAGACAGGAAGCCAGGCGCTTGACACGCTCATGGCAGGCGGATTTGAATCCGGCGCCATCACAGAGTGTTTTGGAGCATACGGGTCCAGCAAGACCCAGATCGCCCATCAGCTCTGCGTCAACTGTCAAATCGACAACCCGGACGCGGTCGCAGTCTACATCGACACGGAGAACACCTTTCGGCCTGAGCGGATCATTCAGATGGCGACAGCAAAAGGCCTTGACACCAATCAGGTGCTTCGGAACATCAAGGTCGCACGGGCATTCAACTCAGACCACCAGATGCTCCTCGCGGAGAAGATCAACGACCTTGTCAAGCAAGGGCTCAACATCAAGGTCATCATCGTCGACTCCCTCACCAGCCACTTCCGCGCAGAATTCGTCGGCCGTGGGACGCTCGCAGACAGGCAGCAGAAGCTCAATAAGCACATGCACACCCTTGCCAGGCTTGCGCAGACCAACAATCTCGTCGTCTATGTGACCAACCAGGTCATGGCAAAACCGGACCAGTTCTTCGGCGACCCGACAGAAGCGATCGGCGGCCACATAGTTGCCCATAACTCAACCTTTCGCCTGTACCTGCGGAAAGGAAAGAAGGGAACCCGTGTGGCAAAACTTGTCGACTCCCCGAACCTTCCTGACGGCGAAGCAGTATTCAACGTCATAGAAGCAGGCATCGTCGATGCCTAATTCTTTTTTTTTTCATTAACTTTATAAAACACCTTCACCTTCTACAATGATAAAATTATGCCCTAAAAAGGCAAAGGTCAGCCATGAATCAAAATATGGGAAATAGATTTGCTCCCGTACGACAGGGAGAAGAGTTAGATGTAACCATAGAAGCGGTAGGAGAAAAAGGCGACGGGATTGCCAAGAAAAACGGCTTTGTACTCTTCGTGCCAAACTCAAAACAAGGCGACGAAGTCCGGATCAGAGTCACCCGCGTCATGAAAAAAGTCGGCTTTGCAGAAGTCATCGGAAAGGCACTTGGTCCTGTAGGCGGATCCGAACCAACCAGCCACGCGACCCACAAACCTAAACGCGAAGAACCACAAGAAGAAGTCGAAATCGACGAATCCAAAGACTCAGAAGACTTTGGAGACGATTCGTCGGAAGACAGCGCTTCGCAAGACAACCTTCCAAGCGAGGAAGACGACCAGTAAATCTATTTCTTTTTTTTCCCTTTTTTTAGTGAAGGACAGAAATTATTATAAATTGTGTCCTTCACTGTATAGTGAACTACCAAAAATTGTATAATAAAATGGGGTCGTTCACTATTCCATGAGACTCTTCATCGCAATATACTTGGATGATAAGATTCTTGCACATCTTGCCAGCATCCAATGCACGTTCAAGAAATACGGCAAGTGCCCTCCAAAGGAAAACCTCCATCTCACGCTCAAATTCCTAGGAGAAGTGAAGGACCCGCAAGATATCATAACTGCATTACAAGAAGTCACCCTGCAACCATTTGACCTATCGCTCTCCCACATCGATTCCTTCGAGACAGGATACCATGGCACGATCATCTGGGTCACATTTGCAGAATCAAAAGAACTCATCCTCCTCAAGAAGAAGATAGACCACGCGATCCCTGCACTCAAGGATGATCATCCCTTCAAGGCGCATATCACGCTTGTACGGGCAGGCCTTGCTGATAAGAAAGAGCTGCAAAACGACCTCAAGAACACCACAGTCGAACCACTGCAGATGATCGTACGATCATTCAGCCTCGTGAAGAGCGAACTCCTGCCAGGAGGGTCGAAATACACGACACTGGCGACGTTTTCATTACTGGAAGAACAATGACGTTATTGGTAATAACTGCCCTATCGGGCAGCACAAGCCAGAGGTCTGGCACAAACCCGCGCATAAGCGCGGGATTATACCCGCCTCAAGGCGGGAAAGAGCAAGGGCGAGAGCTCGGACTCTATAGATTACTCGAAATTGCGAAATATATTTAAACAGACAAACGAGATTCGAGGTATGCGTTTATATATTATTTTGGTCTGCATCTCATGCCTACTCCTCATATTTGCATGCAGACCTAAAGATGTGGTCGACATCGAAAAAGAAAAAACAGAGTGCACTTCTTTAGGAGGAAACTGGAGTTCTATGCTGACTGATGCTAATCCCACAGGCAGATGCGTCATAACGTATAAGGATGGCGGAACGCCCTGCACTTCTTCAGACCAATGCGAAGGCGATTGCGTGACGAATGTCACCTTAAACCTTGGCAAAAGTGGTTGGTGCTCAAAAGAAAACAGCAAATATGAGCGCTGTTTAACTCCCATAGAAGAGAACCGCATCACTTGCAGGGCAGATGACATTCTCTACGTGCCAAAAGAAAATACTACCTCCTCTTAACCTTCATGCTGATCAGGATTGCTTTGAAATATCACAATAATATGACCTAGGAGGATACTTCTCATCAGTCCATTTATCATTATATTGCCACGTACCTCCTTCTGCAACACATCCCTTCGCGGTATAGGCAATCTCATCGCTCTGATTATCATCAATGGATCCGAATGAACAGAAATAGCCAGTGCTGACATTTACGCAGGGCAAGTTTGTTCTGGTACGAGGAAACGTCTTTATCGGCGAAACAAAAAAATTCCTAAAGCAAGAATTGACCACGTTTTTTCCATAAATATCGTTATCAATCCTCTCGCATATCTTCGGATTTCCAGCATTCAATGCATTTACGTCATAACATGCATCTTTCGCAATCCTCCCGCCCTCCCATTCCTGTATGCGGGTGCATTCATCGACATCAGTAATACTCCTGCCATTCACATATTGACATCGATGGTTCTCGCACAAAGCGCCCATTGTGGGAAGATAATTGGTCGTGACCAGTAAGAATGAAGGAATTCTGAACATATTATGTGCACCATCGCCATAATAAAATCTGCAATCCTCATCTTTTGAGCAAAACTTTCCAACTGAGTCATTCCACAAAAAATTCAATGGAGTGAACAGCAAGAACAGACAGAGGATAACAAATCCTCCAAAAATCCAGACAAACACCTTGAATCTCTTATCCACACTACACTCCCTGCAATACCTTATTTATATAGTTTTATATCGTCAACTTTATAAACCCCCCTCTATTCTTCC
>JAGVFV010000182.1 GCA_020057445.1 archaeon
CAGTCACTGTGACATCTGAGACTCCTGTGATTTCCGGAGCCCTGTTCGTGTCCTGTATAATAATAGTCACTTCAGCTTTGCTCTCTTTCTTGCCGTCAGATGCAGTGACTGTGACTTTCTTCGTGCCTGCGTCATCGTATCCTGTCCTTTTCTCTTTCGACGTCATCCAGCCAGAGTACGTGATGAGGATGTCATCCCCTTCCTTGTCCTCTGCCTTGCAGTCAAGAGAGACTGTCTCGCCTTCCTTCACTGTGATCTCTTTTTGGCAGGTGAGGATCGGCGCGCGATTCGTAGGAATGACGATCAGGAGGACCTTTTCTGTTGTCTTGGATTTCCCGTCGCTTGCAGTCACGTCGACAGCATAGAATCCCGCATCCCCTTCCTTGGTCTGCCAGATGCCATTTCCGTCTAGCGGCTTTGAGAATGTGTAGGTGAGCTTGTCGCCGTCATAATCGACAGCCTCTGGCTTGAGCTCTATCTTCTCGCCTTCGGTCACTGTCTTTCGCAGCGTTATGTCCTTGTATTCTGCAGGGATCTCGACCTCTTCCTTCACAGGAGGTTTTGTCTCTGCAGGCTTTGTCTCTGTCGGCTTCGTCGTCGTGTTTTTCGGCTCTGTCTTCACTTCAGGGACATTGATCTTCTTGCCGACGTCAATGACAGACGTGTTGTTGGTCGTTTGCTCATACTTCGGCGCGCATGCGCTCAGAACAAGCATTCCTGCAATGAACATTGCGTATAATACATACGTGAATCGCTTTCCCACATTCACCACCCTTGATATTGATAGACGTTTCGACTCTATAGTACTATATAAATATTTCTATTTTCTAGTAAAGACAAGAATATTGGTGGCATTACTCATCATCCGCGCCTAATTTCACCAATATCCTTTCCAAATTCTCCTGCTTTCGTTCCAAAGGCTTCAATAATGTTTCCACTCTCTTGAGCTTCGCCTTTGCGTCTCTTATCTTCTCCCTCTCTCGTTCCATCTGCGCATGGGAGATATGCTTGATTTCGATAGGCAGATAGTCGAAATCTTTCCTATTTTCATGATGGTGAAATGCCGCCTCGAGATCTTCAAGCCGCGAGCGAAAATATCCACAATTGTGCTCTCCTGTCCCATCATCATAGGACACATAAAAATTGCGCACGCCCTCGCCTGTTTTCCTGACGTCTTTGATGCTGATAGGCGAAATCCTCACCTTTTTATGCCGTAAATAATCATCTTTTCTCCGGACATGCTCGCGGACATCTGCCTCTTCCCCTCTAAAGTATTTTATCACCGCTTTTGCTGTTTCATATTGTTGACCTGGACCATCCAATTCAGCGACACGATATATCTTTTCCATGCAAATCACCCTTATTCAACAAGCTCATCAAGGTCTGGCCCTTGTCCATGGGGAAGGACTAGGGGGATCCTCAATTTCTGGCCTGACAGGCGTTTCATCTTCTTCATGATCTTCGTCTCCTTTTCAGAGGGGACCCTCGTGACCTTTGTCTTGTCAAGGACAAGCTCTCCGGCATTGTGAAGGAAATACTTCCTGATCTCCTCAGGCCGTCCATTGGCATACGCGACCGTCACCCCGCTGACTTCGACACGGTATGTGTCTGCATGGTCCCCTTCAGAAAGATGGATAGGATGGACGATGTTCAATTCCGGTTCCTGTTCCCAAGAAAATTTCGCGCCCTTGAGCGCGTGCTTGATATCCTTCACGTCACCTTGATACAATCCGAGATGGTGCATTTTTTGAGACCCATTGCACACTTCGTATATGCCCATGCTATCACCCGAAAAAAAGGGATAGATAACTCGCATATAAACCTATCTATGGTCAATGCCGTGTCTACCAGATCACCAAAAACTATCTCGTGCGTCCCTATCTGAACAATCCTTTAAAGAAACTTTTCTGTGGCTTTGCCACCTTCTCCCCTGCTTCCTTGGTGAATTCCTGCAGCAATTCTTCCTGCTTCTTCGAGAGCTTCGACGGCACCTGCACAAACACCTTCACATACTCATCACCGACTCCTGCCCCGCGGATGTTCCTCATCCCTTTTCCCCTCATCTTGAAGACAGTTCCTGTCTGGGTCCCGGAAGGAATGGTCAATGTCGCTTCGCCATTCAATGTCGGCACTGTCACCTCATCACCGAAAACTGCTTGTGAAAAACTGATTGGTACGTCCAAAAGGATGTCATCGCGCGTGCGCTTGAAATACTCATGCGGCTTTATGGACACGCGCACGTACAGGTTTCCAGGCACGCCCCCTTTCCTGCTTGCCTCGCCTTCGCCAGGGATCCTGATCTGGTTGCCGTCTTCGATCCCTGCAGGGATCTCGATCTCAAGCTTCTTTTTCTTTTTCGAAACGCCCGCGCCCTGGCAGCCTGTGCAGATGTGCTTGAATATGATGCCGCTTCCTTGGCATTCCCTGCAGGTCGTCTGCGTCTGGAAGATGCCAAATGGAGTTCTCCGTTGTTCCCTATAGACTCCAGAACCGCCGCAGTCTGCACAGCGCTCTTCTCCCGAGCCTCCTTTCCCGCCGCAATCCGGGCACAGTTCGTTCTTCTTCAATTCAAATGTCTTCTTGACGCCAAAGGCGGCCTCTTCAAGCGTGATCTCAATGTCAAACTGCAGGTCTTCACCTCTTCGCTGGGTCCTGCCTCCTCCAGATGACCGTCCGAAGAACGTCTCAAAAATATCGCCAAAGTCAAAATCCGCACCAAAATCGCCAAATCCGGAAAAGTCCTGCGGGCCGCCCTGCTTGAACGCGTCAGACCCGAACTGGTCATACTGGCCCCTCCGTTGGTCGTCGGCAAGCACAGAGAACGCCTCATTGAGCTCCTTGAACTTCTCCTCAGCTCCTGCCTCCTTGTTCAGGTCAGGATGATACTTCTTCGCGAGATTCTTGTATGCTTTCTTTAAATCTTCCTTTGATGCGTTCTTTCCGACACCGAGCGTCTTATAGTAGTCTTTTCCCATAATTGTCGTTTGTTGTTATTGGTTTATCGTTGTTGGTTTGTCGTTGTTCGTCTGTCTTTATTGGTTTATCGTTTTAGGTAGGTGATTTTATTGGTAGCATATTGTTTAACTGACGTCCTTCTTTGGATGGAACACAGGTCCTATCATCTTTTCCTTCTCAGCAGCGAGCCATCCTTCCACAAGAAGGATTGCTTCAGCCATGGGAAGCCCGTCTGTCTTTGACTTGATCTCCAAGTGCACCTGTTTTGTCTTCGGATCGATCTCCTTTATGATGGACAGCCCGAACATGTGCATGACAACGTCATCCTTCTCGTCTTTCATCCCTTCTTTGCCTGTTTTTTGTTTCATCTTCATTCCTCGTCCTTTTTCTTGTCCTTCACTTCGCGGAACTCTGCGTCGACGACAGTATCATCGCCGCTCTCATCGTGTCCGTGAGCATCGCCAGGCATAGGCCCTTTCGCATCATCCATCCCTTTCTGCACTTGGGCATACATCTCTGTCGAGAGCTTCTGGAGTGTCTCGTTGATCTCTTCCATCTTCTTCTTGATGACAGATGCATCACGCTTCTCAGAAGAAAGAAGCCCGCGCAAGTGTGCGATCTCCTTCTTCACTCCTTCAAGACCTTTCGCATCCACCTTACCTTCAAGGTCCTTGAAAAGCCTTTCGCTTGTGTACACAAGCGTGTCTGCCCCGTTGATGATCTCTGCCTCCTCTTTCTTCTTGCGGTCCTCTTCAGCATAGTCTGCGGATTCTGTCTGCATCTTCTTGATCTCTGCATCAGAAAGGTTTGTCGTAGACGTTATCTTGATGCTCTGCTCTTTTCCAGTCCCGAGGTCCTTTGCGCTCACATGGGCGATGCCGTTCGCGTCGATGTCGAACGTGACTTCGATCTGAGGGATGCCTCTTGGCGCAGGAGGAAGGCCGACCAGGTCAAACCTGCCGAGAGTCTTGTTGTCAGAGGCCATGCTGCGTTCACCCTGCAATACGTGGATGGACACTGCAGGCTGGCTGTCAGACGCTGTGCTGAAGATCTGGCTCTTCTTTGTCGGGATTGTGGTATTTCTCTGGATGATGGTCGTTGAGACACCGCCAAGGGTCTCGATGCCAAGCGACAGCGGAGTCACATCAAGCAACAGGATGTCCTTGACTTCTCCTGCGAGAATGCCTCCCTGGATCGCTGCGCCAAGCGCGACAGCCTCATCAGGATTCACGCTCTTGTC
>JAGVFV010000091.1 GCA_020057445.1 archaeon
CAGCAGGGACAGGACATCTGCGATAGCAAAAGCAGGGGGCGCCCTTGTCATCAGGCATATCATCAACAGGGGTCAGGGCGCTGCCTTGAAGACGGGGATCGATGCTGCCCTTGACGAAGGCGCTGATGTGGTCGTCACGTTTGATGCGGACGGCCAGCATCAGGTATCGGACATCCCTGCGATGGTCCGTCCTGTGATGAAGAAAGAGTGCGATATATCTCTCGGTTCGCGTTTCCTGCATCGCAAGAGCAATACGCCGTTCTTGAAGGTCATCGCCTTGAAGGCAGGGGCGCTCTTCAATTGGGCGTTCTATGGCATCATGCTGACTGATGCGCATAATGGTTTTCGGGTCATGTCAAGAAAGACGGCAGTATGCATGGACATCACCGCAGACAAGATGGAGCACGCGTCAGAGATCCTTGACGAGATCAAGAAGAACAAGCTGAGATATATTGAGGTTCCGGTGACGATTAAATATACTGATTACAGCTTGGGGAAGGGGCAAAGCGCCTGGAAGTCCATCCCGCTCGGCTTTAAGCTCATCCTGAGGAAGATCGTGAAAGTGCTCAAGTAAAATTTATATGCTGTTGTCAGTCTCTTGCTTGGATGGAAACGCGCCCGTTGGTTCTGTTCGATATTGGGGGAGTCCTATTAAAACTTCAGTATGGCGGCTTTTATGAAGCTGCGGCAAAGGCTTCTGGACGATTTTCCCCTGAGGGTTTCAAGAAGTTATATATTGCAAGTCATCTGGAAGAAGACGCCCTTCGAGGGGATATCGATGCAGAAGAATTTTATTCGGGATTGCAAAGTTTGATCGAAAGTGTTTCCGATATCAAAGGGATTCTCAAGAACGCATGGGATTCGCCTATTGAGGATATGGTTCGGTTGAAGGAGGAGGTCTATCGTTCAGGTGCTGCCGTAGGATTATTTTCAAACATGCATGCCGCGGCATTTGATATTTTAAGTCCTAAGCATCCCGAGATATTCAATGTTTTTGATCTATCATTTCCTGTCATTTTTTCTCATGAGGTGAAATCTGTGAAGCCTGACCGAGGTATGTACAACGCAGTTGCTTCTCAGTTCAGTCCCGTTGTTTATGTCGATGATAATGAAGCTTATGTGAAGAGAGGAGTGGTAGATTATGGTTGGAAGGGAGTTGTCTTTACTGGCGAGGTTGACAGTTCAGAATCTCTTCGGGCTGCTCAAGTCCACTCATCTTCACCGCCAACCCCTCGCATTTTGTATGCAGATACTGTTTCCAGGGTGAGAGCTGCATTTGTGGAGTATGGAATTTTAAAATAGCTTTACTTGAAGAATTCTGCGGTCTTTTTCAGCCCTTCGGAAAGTTCGACTTTCGGCATCCAGGAGAGTTCCTCCTTCGCGCGCGTGGCGTCAAGGCAGGACCTTGCGACCTCTCCCTGGAGCGCTGGTCCATGGAAGCTTGTGCCTTTCTTCTTGCTGATCTTCTCGACGACCTTTGCTATGCTGTCAAAGAGTTCGTTCACATCGGTCTCCTTTCCTGTTCCGATGTTGACTATTTTTCCTGATTGTTCTGTTTTCAGGGCGAGCATATTCGCCTCGACTACATCTGCGACGAAAGTGTAGTCGCGCGTCTGCTTGCCGTCGCCGTTGATCCTGCATTCCTTCCCTTGGAGGATGTTGTTGATGAAGATGGACACGACTCCAGCTTCCCCGATCGGGTCCTGCCGAGGTCCGTAGACGTTGGCATAGCGAAGGATTGTATAGTCGAGGCCGTAGATGTGCTTATATAGATAGAGGTATTGCTCGACAGAGAATTTTGCGATGCCGTAGTGGGAGATCGGATGAGGTATCTCTGATTCTGGTGTCGGGATGTTTCCTGTCTCGCCGTAGATGGCGCCGCCTGTGCTTGAGAAGATGATCTTTTTCACGCCAAACATCCTGCAGTTCTCAAGGACGTTGAGGCTTCCTATGATGTTGACGTTCGCGTCATGAGACGGATCCTTGAGCGAGTTCCTCACGTTGATGTGCGCTGCGAGATGGAAGACGACCTCGGGTTTTTCCTCGGTGAAGACGTCGGAAAGCTGCTGTGACGTGATGTTCTGGCGGTGGAAGTGGATCTTGTCCTTCACCTGTGAAAGATTGCGCAGGTTCCCGTTCGAAAGGTCGTCGATGACAGAGACGACGTGTCCGTCCTTGACGAGTCTGTCGACGATGTGCGATCCTATGAATCCTGCTCCGCCGGTGACGAGGATGTTCATGAGAGAATAGAAACTGTGCTGATTTTAAATGTGTTGTGCTGAAAAAATTTATATATCCAGGAAACAATGAATGTAGATATGAAGAAAATATTGTTTATCGTATCTCTTGTTGTCTTACTTGTGGTGATTCTTGCATGGTCTCCGTGGATGACGAAAGAATATGCAGAGGAGAGGGTGAAGGTTTCTTTTGCAGATACTTGGAAGAATGTGATGGATGGCTGCGGGATGACCTGTGATGGTTGCGGAGTCACAGGATCACATAGAGTGCTCTTCGGTTACTCTGTATCATACGCCTATGGCTGCGGTTTGAGGCCTCGTGGGGATCCAAATCAGGAAGGAAATGCGTTTGTCTCTTTCATAGGGACAGTATCTGGATTACTTAACCCTTAATCTCTCAAGATAGTGTAGTGTGCCATCACCTGGTCGATTTTTTCAATCCTTTCAAGAATTCCTCTGCCTGTTCTATGGACCGTCCGATGAATACCGTCGGGTCGAGCAGTCTCTCGAGCTCTTTTTTGGTGAGGCGGATCCGTGGATCGCTTGCCAGTCGTTCAAGGAGGTCGTTGTCCTTCCCGTCGAGCTTTATCCTTTTCGTGACTGCGACCGCGTGCTCCTTGATGGCTTCGTGGACGACTTGCCGGTCGCTCCCTTTTTTTACTGCGGCGATGATGATCTCTTCAGAGGCCATGAAGGGAAGCTCGTTTTCGAGGAGTCTTGCTGAGATATTCTCGTTGACGACAAGCCCTGACACGATTTCAGCAAGGAGGCTGATGATGTATTCGGTGAGCATGAAGTTTTCAGGGATGTCGATCCTCCTGATCGCCGAGTCATCAAGGGATCGTTCGAGCCATTGCTCTGCATACGTGTCGTAGAAGTCAGCAAGGTTGTTCATGACCTTTCTCGAGAGGGAGCAGATGCGTTCTGACCGCATCGGGTTCTGCTTGTAGGGCATCGCTGACGATCCTACCTGCTTTTCTCCGAATGGCTCTTCCATGATCTTGAGGTTGGAGAGGAGGCGGATGTCTGTCGCGAATTTTTTTGCCGTCGCAGAGATGCTTGCGAGGGCAGAATGTATCTTGATGTCTTGCTTTCTTGTATATGTTTGCGTGGTTATCTGATAGGATTCCTTGAATCCGAGCTTTTTTGCGACGATCTGGTCAAGCTTCTTGACCTTGTTATGATTCCCTCCAAAGAGGGTGAGGAAAGTTGCCTGCGTGCCGGTCGTGCCTTTCACTCCTCTTGCCTTGATGGTGTCGATCAGGGTGTCGATGTCTTCGAGGTCAGAGAGGAAGTCCTGTGCGTAGATGCATAGCCTTCTTCCGATGGTGGTCGGCTGCGCTGACTGGAAATGCGTGAAGCCAAGCGTCGGTGTCGCCTTGTAACTTGAGATTTTGGCGGCAAGGAGCTGCAGGAGGTCCTGCAGTTTCCTCTTGATGAGCAGGAGTGCCTGTTTCTGGATGATGAGGTCTGTATTGCATTTGACGAATTGGCTTGTCTCTCCGAGATGGATGATGCCTTTTGCTTTCGGGCAGACCTCTCCGTAGGCATGGATCTGTGCGACGATGTCGTGCTGTGTCTCTGCCTCTTTTTTTTTCGCGAGGGTAAAGTCGATGTTGTCGAGGTTCTTCTTCAGCTCTGCGACCATCTCTCTTGTCACTTGCTTGAGGCCAAGCTCGTTCTCTCCTTCCGCAAGCGCTATCCAGCAGAGCCGGTATGTCCTGACTATATTTCTTTCTGAGAACAATGTCCTCATCCCGTCTGATGAGTATTTTTCTGTGATGATGTCAGTGTAGTTCATGTGCGAAAGATGGTCTCATTCCGATCAGGCCCGACGCTGATGACGTCGACAGATCCTCCGGTGAATTTCTCCATGTATTCGATGATGGTCTTGACTTGCGCAGGGAGTTTTTCATAGGTCTTGATCTGCGTGATGTCCTCTTTCCAGCCTTCGAATTCTTTGTAGATAGGTTGGCATTCATAGAGGATCTCGGAAAATCGGGGGAAGGTGCCGAGTTTCTGCCGTGGCCGAAGAGTTTTTCCTTCGTAGGTCATCTTTTTTCCTTTGTAGGCGTAGCCGATGCAGAGCCTGATTTTCGGTATCCCTGTGAGCACGTCGACCTTGGTGAGGGTGAGGTGCTTGCCGTTGATTTCCATGGCGTATTTGAGCGCGACAAGGTCGAGCCATCCGCATCGCCTCGTGCGGCCTGTCGTCGCCCCGTATTCGTTTGCGATAAGACGGACACCGATCCCTTTGAGAAGCTCGTCCTTTGATGCGAGGAGCGAAGGGATGTTGTTTCCGTGCTTTTCCTGCTCTTCTTTCTTGGTATGGCCTTCGCTGCAGTAAAACTCGCTTTTTTTCCCGCCGAATTCAGTGGGGAAAGGCCCGTTTCCCACCCGCGTCATGTAGAATGATTTGGTGATGCCAAAGATGTAGTCCACCTGCTCCTCCTTGAGGCCGACTCCTTTTGCGAGCCCTTCGATGGTGGAGTCTGATGATGTCTGGTAGCGCGTCGTTCCGTAGTCTATGGAAAGCAGCGTCCCTTGCGCCCCTTCGAGGAGGATGTGTTTTCCCTTTGCGTGCATGTCCTTGAGGAGCCTGCTCGTGTTGGTGACAAAGGGAGAGAGGCGCTTTGCATAGGTCTTTGTGTAGAGGTCGACCACTTTTTGTTGGTTGATGAGTGCCTGCTCGTCCCAGAGCTGCCCGTTGAGGAGGTGGTCGTGGGAGAGTATCTTTTTTGCAGTCTCCTTGTCCATGGCAGAGAGGATGTGCTGCTTCGATATGGCGTATTTCGCGAGTTTCTCCTTGAAGAGCTCTCTGTTGAAGATGTCGTTGACAAAGAGCCCTTGCCGCATGACATAGTCTCCGTAGCAGATGCCGATTCCTCGTCCTGTTGTCCCTAATTTCTGTACAGCGTCTGTGTAGCGGTCGATGAGGAGATGGTATGGGAGGATGAGCGGCGCTTCGTGGGATATCTTGAGGTTCTTGACATTGATGCCTTCTTTTTTCAGCACGTCGAGCTCTTCGATGAGGACGCGCGGGTCAAAGACGACTCCTCGTCCTATGATGTTGCATTTTCCCTGCCTGTCATAGAGTATCCCTGACGGGATGAGGTGGAATATGAATACTTTGCCGTTGACAGTGATGGTGTGTCCTGCGTTTGCTCCGCCTGTGCCTCGGGCGATCACGTCTGCCCAGTCTGCGAAATAGTCGACGAATTTGCCTTTTCCCGTGTCTCCCCACTGGTTGCAGACGACTGCGATGACTTGCTTGTTTTCTAAGATGGACATACTCTCACCCCGAGTGTTTTTTCCCCGCGGCATATTTAAATGTATCGCTACAGGAGAAATCTGGTGTAGAGGAGCAGTGTCGGGTCGTTCATGATGATCTTCGGCAGCATCGTTGAGAGGTTGTCCCTGTCTGTTTGTGCAAGTATCTCCGAGAGTTTTTTCTTGGAGAATGCAGCGATCAGCCTGTTCCAGTCTTCATCAGAGAATTTCTGGAATGCCTTGTTCACAAGGTAGTGAAGATAGAGGGATTGTTCGACCTCTTTCCACACTTTTTTTTCATATTGTCGTTCTTTCCCTTCTGCGATGAGCCCTGCAAGCAGCTTTCCTGCTTTCATGCCTGCGATGATGCCTCCTCCTGTCGTGTTCTTTGTCTGGCAGGCCGCGTCGCCGATGAGGAAATAGGAGATGCCGTCCAACGTTTTCTGCTTGGGAATCCCTCTGCGAAATGTCGGGATGTATCCTGCCTGTCTGGAGAGGATAGTGCCTTTGAATTGTGCGATGAATGTGTCAAATACTTGTTTTGAATCCTTTCGGGCGTCGATACCTATCCGTGCAGTCGTCCGTCCTTCTGGGCAGAGCCAGGCGTATTCTCCGATGTGGGGGTAGAAGTGGATCCTGTTGTCATGCTTGGTCTGCATGACCGCCTGGATGGCGAATGCGGGATCCCTCTTCACATAGAGTCCTGTCTTCTTGGCGACAGCCGAGTGTGGTCCGTCTGCTCCGATGACCGTGTCTCCCTGTCTGAGTGTTATTTTTTTATTGCGATGCAGACCACTGAAGAACAATGTTCTTTTCTTGATGTCAAAGAATCTGTGGCCTGTGTAAATACGTACTCCTTTATGCTCTGCAAGGTCTGCGAGATGCTTGTCAAAGAGGTTTCTCTTGAGGATGATGTCCGGTCTTGCGAATCTGATGTCGGCGTATTTTCCGTTTGGCGCATGGATGCGCGCGCTAGAGATGGTGGTCGCGATTGCTTGCTTCGGTATCTTGATGAGAGTATCGATCTCTGACGTGAGGATGCCTGTGCATTGGACAGGCTCTCCGATCTGTTCGTGCTCTTCATAGACATGGACGTCTGCCTGTGGTTGCATGGTCTTGAGAGTGATTCCGCAAAAGAGCCCTGCAGGTCCTCCTCCTATGATGACGATCATGATGAGAGGTAAGCAGTAAATGGTATAAAAATGCATCTTTTGCATCTTCCCTATAGAACAGGCACTCGGAAACCATCACATGACATAGGGGATGACCGTAAGGTGTTTGCTTGCTTCTTTTCTTAGGTCAAAGTACTCTCCATCCATGGAACCGATGACAGTATAGTTCCCTTCAAATTTGCCAAGATGTATCTGATAATTCATAAGAGAGCGTAGCAAGGCGGCCAAGCTATCTTTGCCTTCAAAAACAACCGGGATTTGAAAGGGAAGTCTTAGGCTTGGCGTGTTGATTTTTTGTTTCGGCATGACGATCGGCACGATGAGCTTTTTTCCGTATGAGAATCCCATCTCCCAGCCTCTCCCGTCGCTTGTCGCATACGTCAATGGGACGACCACTCTTGATTTGAACAGGAGTTTATGATTTCTTGGATTGATGTCGTTTGGTGCGACGTTGTCTAATTCGACCGGTAATTGCGCTTCTAGACTTGTCATTTCTACTGCAGAGATGATTTCCTGGAATACTGCATCCACTGCATCTCTTTCTGATTCAGGAACTGAAGAAACCGCTCTTGCCAGGTAGGCCGAATCGGTCTCTCCTGAGAAATCAATGTTCATCTCTTTTGCCAATGCGCGTAACATGTTGATACGCGATGCGTGCGTGATCATGGCTGTTGGAAATGAAGTAAATGTTTTAAATATTATGAAAGAGTCACGTCCGGGTTTCAGAAGGCAGAACATCCAGCCCGATTCGTACTTACTAATTAGTAATGATTGAAGCAAGATTTATAAATCAAGAATCATTCCTCCCCGTCATGGCAAGGTTCCTCTGGGTCGGCGTGGTTGCCGCGTCTGTATTCCTCATGGTCATGCTCTTTTCGCCAGAGAAAAGCCTCTTGCAGATGATTTCCTCTCTCCTCTTGTTCGTGAATGCCCTTGTCTTGCTGGTCTTTGTCTTTTTGGAAAAGGACTGGCAGGACGGGGAGTGGCTTGTCTGCTGTATCAGCATCTTCCTCATCGTCGCTGTCATGGACAAGCTAGTCGTGGATATCTATGTCAATTTCCTTGACATCTTCTATCTGCTCCTGCTTGCTGTCGCCTTTTTGTTGCTTCTGCCTGAACAGATCAGGACTGGTGTGCTCATGCGTCCGGTGGCAGAAAGTGTCGCTGCAGGGAAAAAAGTTCGGGAGATTGCCCAGAGCAGGACAGGAATGCGTGCTCCAAGGATGCAAGCGCTTCGTCCGACGCGGATCATCCCTTCAAAAGAGAGGAAGAAGTTCATCAGGAAAAACTTTGCAAGGAAGGATGTCGCAGTGCAGAAGGATGTCCAAGGGCAGAAAGAGGTGACAGTGCAGGCAGTGGCGCAAGAGGGTGCAAGACATGAATTTCCATCATTTCCGCACTCCTTGTTCTCATTCGTGCCGTCTCTCGAAGAAGAGAAAGGGCAAAGGATGATGCAGGATCTTCCTGCAAGAGAGGAGATTTCAGTGTCGCTGCCAGTGCAGCCATTGCCATCTTTCCCGTTGGAAGAGCCCGAGTCTTTAGTAACCGATATCTTCATCGCAAGCACGAACGGGCAGCGCTTCCACCTGCCGACGTGCATGATAGCGAAGAGGATTCCGCAAGTGAAAAAGGTCGTGTTCACGAACCCGGTCGAGGTCGTTCGTGAGGGCTTTAACCCTTGTGGCGTGTGCAATCCGCTGAAACGGGGTTGATTACGATGCTTGAAGACCTGCTGAAACGCTCATGGGCAAACCTGAGGAGGAACACCGCTCTCGTCGTCGGCAGCGCACTCCTTGCAGGCGCGCTTGGGTGCAGCGATGATAAAGGGGTAAATTCTGATCCGCTGCGCGATGCTCCGTATTGGCAGTCACAGCCGCCAGCAAAGACCATCCCTGAGGATAGTCCTGACGGGACGATGATCTGCGAGAATTTCAAGTCATATGTGAAAAACAATGGAGGCGATCCTTTGCAATTTTCTGTCGGCAGGATCCCTCACTGAGAGATATATATAGAGGAGGATGATGTGAAAGTGCGTTCTTTGTTGTCTGATTGGAACGGTGTTGATACTGCGAGCGTGTATGTGCATGGCATTGAGGCGAAGTTTCCACTGACCATCTCGCCTGTAGATGATCCGTCTGTCTGGCAGGAGGTCTTTCCCCAGTCTATTTCCGAGAACAGCGTGAATGGAAGCGTAATCTACGATAATATTGACATACGCTTGCTTGATCCTGACTCGGAAAAGAACATCTCTGTTGCCGGGACGAACCTGCATTTCCAGGCGTATTATGAGGATGGGAAGATAAAGATTCGGGATCTGCAGCCGAACTGGTTTGGGGAAGAGATCATCCATCTCGTCGGAAACAGCCTAGAGGCGCAGTTCATCTTGAATGTCACCGGCAGGGACGATCCGACGACATGGACTGTCGTCCCGAATCTCCATTGTGATGAAGATTCGCCTCTTGGCGCTGTCCTCCTTCCGAATGTTTCTGGTTATGTGTCTGATCCTGATTCAGAGTTGCAGTTCCAGACGGTCTATGATCTTGGCGAAGCGGTATTGACTCTTGACGACGATAAGTTGATCATCAATCAGCTGCAGGAGAATTGGTTTGGCCAGAAGCAATTTTCATTGGTGGCTAACGGCGTCTCTTCTCCCCAGATCACCCTGTCGGTGCTGTCTGTCGATGATATTGCGTATTGGCTTTCCTTGCCAGACAAGCAGGTAGGGAAGAATGCTGCTAACGGAACAGTCGTCTATGCGGATATTTCTTCACGGTTGATTGATCCGGACACGCAAAAGGCGATAACAGTCCTGAGCGCAAATGCGCATTTTGAGATCTATCCTGACGGTCTTGACCTCAAGATGCGGAATCTGGAGAATAATTGGATTGGTGCTGATTCTGTCCGCGTGCGCGGGAATGGTGTCGAATCAGCATTCTATTTCAGGGTGACTGGTGTGGATGAGCCGACGACGTGGATCCAGGCAGTCCCTTCCC
>JAGVFV010000048.1 GCA_020057445.1 archaeon
TCTTCTCGTGCAGGACCTATCGCTTCATTTTTCGATCAACGGGACACCCCAAGGCGAACTTTCGCTTGACCTGGAATCATTCAAGATACAAGGAAATGAAAGCAACGGCACAGGCATCATCAATGGGACCTATATTGTCCATCTCGAAAATATGACATTCACCGGACATGCCACCGGGCAGATAAAGACATGCGCCGGATGCGACGAGCGCTATTTCAAGATCCAAGCCCAGACGGATGATGGTTTCTTCTCGAAGATAGAACTTGCCATCAACACAAGTTCAGGGATTGCGGAAGGATCTATCCAGTACAGGATAAGCCTCGCTGACCCGATTTTCGGGGAAGGCACACTTCACGGGACAGCTGTTGCTAGCACACCCGATACGATGATGACAAGCGCACACCTCTCACAATTCTCGCTCGGCGGAAGCCTCAACGGCGATTATGACGATACCATCATCGGAATACTGACAAGCATAGAAATCCCTGAGCTCCAATCAGGATTCGCATACGGCTCATACCAAAGCGCGAAAGGCAGCGGAGAGATGGGCTTTTATCTGGGCCTTGACAACCAGTCAAAGCAGGTCTATGGCATCTTCAGCGGTCCGATAAGCGGAGTTTCTGATGGGGTGATTGACCTTGAAACAGGAAGCATCTTCTTGAACGTCTATATCATCGATGGATTCATGCCAAAGCTCTATGTCGAGGCGATCACAAAAGATTTTGCCGCAGTAGGGGATGCGACTCCCTATCTTGTGAAATGGGCTAATTATGGCTCAAGGCCTGCAGAAGATGTGTATGTGGCGCTATTGATACCGAATGTGAGCAAGATCGAGTCCACCGATGGACTCGCGTATCCCATCCACGACACCGTCGTATGGCGTGTCGGGACCTTGGAACCGGGCCAGAAAGGCCAGGGAATAGCCAACCTTGTACCTGACTGGGGCACTCCGGCCCACACGAAGATCCAGCACAAAGCGATGATAGGAACAACCACAGACCCTGCAAAAGGAGCGAATCTCGACATCGACCCGTATCTCCATGAGAAAAAGGTCGTGAGTGTCCATATTACCCCGACAGAAGAAGCATATGCAATGCTCACTATCATGCTTGAAGACGATCCCGAGTATGCGGACATCTACGAATATGCGTTCTATGAAGGATTCACCTTTCCAGCGATGATCTTCAAATTCGATTTTGAGGACGGCAGCTCTTATACAGAGATACGGCTCTCTAACCCGTCCCTCAATGAGCAGGCGAGCGTCATCAGGCAAGGAGACACGTACTTCGTCGGACGGATCAATGACGGCATGATCAACTTTTTCGACCAGACAGGAGGGGTCATGATCAACATGAGCAGAAATGGCTCGTCATACTCTTATGGCGCGTGGAATGACACCTTGGATAATAGCACGCCTAAGATGAAATCCATCATGGGATGCAAGTACGGCAATATCGCTGACTGCATGAAGAACAGCCTTCTCGAAAAGATGACAGATGATATGATCGGCGCACTCGAGAGCTATATTGCTAATAAGGTCACAGGAGGGGCATATTCCGGCATCGAGGCCATCACTGAAGCCCTTGACCAGGCACAGACCGATACGGATTGCCTTCAAGGGGAGAGTTTTATCTCCATCGATTGCGCAAGCGCGCTTGGATCATTCCTTGATGGCGTGCCGGGAATCGGCGAGATCACCGACCTTACAGAGATGTTAGATGAATGCAGCAAAGGAGACGCATCACCCTGTATGCCTGGCGACGAGATGATCAAGTGCGAATCAAATGAGTGGGGAGGGGACGTCTGCGTCAAATATTACTGCGAGGAAAAGGACGGATACATCTATTCCCAATGCAGCTGGCAAGAATGGAACACGGAGGATTGCACCTATGGCTTTTCAGGACCGAAATGCGGCTTCACCATGATGGGCAGCCAAAAAATCCCGTGTCCCGGAACTTGCCAGAACAGCCGCTGCATCTGCACCGGAGGAAAGAAATGCGGCATCCAGGACCTATTGCAGGCAAAAGACCCGAATGAGAAATACGGACCGAACAGGCACGTCCTTCCAGATGAGACATTCCAATACACTGTCGCCTTCGAGAACGTCGGAGAAGGAAGCGCATTTGGTGTCTATGTGAATGACGTCCTGGATGAAAAGCTAAATGCATCGACACTTGCGATGGACACGAATTACTCCTGGCAGTACGACAATGATTCGCGGATGATAACCTGGT
This sequence comes from archaeon, assembly GCA_020057445.1. Taxonomy (GTDB): domain Archaea; phylum Nanobdellota; class Nanobdellia; order Woesearchaeales; family JAHJEM01; genus JAHJEM01. Next base: position 2,235 of record JAGVFV010000048.1, read on the forward strand.
ATGTAGGACGTGTCAATCCTCACAAGGGAGGGAACTTCTCATTCAGCATCAGGCCGATCGGGGGTCTTGCTGACGGTGAACAGATCATCAATTATGGGACAGTCTATTTCCCGAGCGTCCCAGAGGAACTCAACACGAATCCGATAGTATCCACAATAGACCTCCTCCCGCCGGAGATCACGGATCTTGCAGTCATCCCAAGAGCGGAGTCTGCCCTCATCACGTGGAAGAATAATGAAATGGCGAATGCGACAGTCTGCCTTGAAGGACAGCCTGAGACGTGCGTGATCTCCAATAATTCGATGAATCACAGCGTAGAACTGCTTGAGCTTGACAGAGGGACGACTTATGGATTCACCATCGAATCCTGCGACACTGTCGGAAGGTGCACACTCCAAAATGGATCATTCGAGACAAAGATTGCAGGATCACCTACAGACGGGCCGATACCATTTGGGCTCATGGCCTCGTTTGCCAACCTCACCCCTCTCTTGGAATGGGATGCTGCAAATGATTCGATAAGCTATGCAGTATACGAATCAGATGAACCGATCACCAACGGCACCTATGTCGACGAATCTCTAGATACCTTCTGGAAAGACAATGCATACGTCGGCCAAGAACGGTACTACAGGGTAAGTGCTGTCAAGAACGATTCAGAGTGGATCAGCGAGGAAGTCGCAGGAGCAGCGACGACAAGGATCGCGCAGGGATGGAACCTCATCGCATTCCGGTTCGGCCAGAAATACAAGTCCCTTGGAGATATCTCACTCATCGGAAATCCATTCCCCACAGATACGGCCTGCCTCATCGAGCTTGACAAGTATGATGGGACACACTTCATCCCAGCGACATACTTCGACGACTACGGATGGTGGAGCGACGAGTTCACAGAAGCACGGGCATTCGAGGGATATTTCGCCTATTCCGAGAGGAACTGCTCGCTGCTCAGCGCGGGAATCGTCATCCCGAATGAGACAGTCCTGCATCTTAGCCAAGGGTGGAACATCATCGGATGGAGCTATCCTCTTCCTGTTCCCCTCGGGAATGAGAGCGACAGCGTACACATCTCGATGAATCCGCAAGGATGCATCTCTGAAATCGACGCGTATGCAGGAGGATTCATCAACTCCATCTACTTTGATGGATATGGCTGGTATTCATCCACAGGACTTGACACGCTCCTTCCTGGACATGCGTACTTCGCCTATGCTGAAGAGGACTGTGAGGTGACATTGATACCATGAACAGACCATTGATGTATCTGATATTGGCATTCGCTCTTGCAGGACTTGCCAATGCTGCGCCCATGCCAAAAAGCGTGACAGGGACTGTCCTCATAA
>JAGVFV010000133.1 GCA_020057445.1 archaeon
CTGACGATGCTCAGGAACTTCGTTCCTGACATGACCTCATAGCGACTGAGGTCGCAATGAGGCAACCCCCCGCAACGCGCTAGCGTATGAATAAAAAAGGGATTTCGACCTTAGGGTGCTAAACAAATACAAAAAAGGAAGAAAAGAAGTCAAAAAATTTATTTTTTCCTCAAGATGAAGAATCCTGCGACTGCGCCAGCGACAGCGACTCCTGCTGCGACAAGGCCGAATTCAGGGACCTCATTATCCTTGCATGCTCCGTTCTCGCAACCGTTTTCGCAGGTGACTGTCTCACTTGAAGGCCACACCTCGCTGCACCGTCCAGGGATGCACGTATGCTCAACAAGGGTGTCCTCTGATTGGCAATAGTCCACTTGCAGATACGTTTGCCATCCATCCCCATAATTTGAATAAAGGCCTGATGCTGCCCCTTGAGTGAAATAGTCCTGTCCGCTGTCCGAATCAGTGCAGGTATAATGTTCACCATCATCACACAATGCTGCCGGATTAGCAAGGGCAGATGCTGTACAAATCAACATAAAGATCATTAAAATCACGAATTTCATTTTTGCATCTCCATTATTTGTATCTCCTATAAAGTAGTATCGAAATTGCCTGTTTTTTATAAACATTACGGTTTTTAAGCCCGAAAAGAGCGTCAGGGGATTCCAAGAGATCCGCCCACCAAATTCCTCTTCAAAATCAAGACATTCAAAATCAAGACAATAACCTTTTTAAACAATCCCGCTCCCTTTCTTTCCCATGTTCATCTCCCCGCGCGAAATATTCGACATCCTCCTCATGACCGGCCTTCTCGGTTTCATATTCAACGACACATTTGGCGTGAGGCCACGGAAGAAGAAGATAGACGACCTTCCGCTTCCCCCCAAAGCAGGGTTCAACTGGGACGGATTCTTCTTCGCCGCCGCAGTCATCGCGCCATCAGTCATCCTGCACGAGCTCTCGCACAAGTTCGTCGCGATCGCGACAGGCCACTCTGCGACCTTCCACGCATTCTACGCAGACACATTCACCCTCATCCTCGGACTCTTTGCAATCGTCGCCAAATTCGTCGGCTGGGGATTCATCTTCTTCATCCCAGGATTCGTACAGATAGCAAACATCACCGATCCTGGACAGGCAGCAATCATCTCCTTTGCGGGGCCCGCCATCCACCTCATCTTCTGGATAGGCCCATTTATAATTCTCAAGACGAGGAAAAGCATGAAGAGAAAGACCATGATGGCACTCGTCGTCATGCAGAAAGTCAACATGTTCCTTTTTATTTTGAATATGCTCCCCATTCCGGGCATTGACGGGTGGAGCGTGTACTCGAACCTGTATCGGGTATTCTTCTGAATGATCACCCCGCATGGTGAAGTGTCAATAACATTTAAAAACAGACGCATCTTGTGTTTTTTCCATGCGCGATTTCCAAAAACAGCATATCCTTGTGGCAGTGGACCTCTGCATCTTCACAATCATTAAAGGAGAACTCAACCTCCTCCTCATCGAGAGGAAATACGATCCCTTCAAGGGAAAGTATGCTCTTCCCGGAGGATTTGTCAAGAATGAGGAACCCCTTCATATTGCCGCGCTTCGCGAGCTCCACGAGGAGACAGGAGTCTATGATGTGTACCTGAAGAAGCTTTCTGCCTACGGCGAACCAAAACGTGACCCGCGGGGGCGCGTGATCACCGTCGTCTACTTGGCACTCATTGACAAAGATCGCTATAAGCTCACGGCGACGACAGACGCGACAAGCGCTGCTTGGCACTCCTGCCAAAAGCTTCCTCCCCTTGCCTTTGACCACCGGATGATAGTCGATGACGCCTTTAAAGACCTGCGCTACGAGATCCAGACGACAAACATCGCAAGCCAGCTCCTCCCAGAGAGATTTTCGCTTACCGACCTGCAGAAGGTCTACGAGAGCATCCTTGGCATGAATCTTGACAAGAGAAATTTTCGGAAGAGGATAGCAAGCCTTGACATCCTCAAGCCGACAAAAGAGACAAAGATGGAAGGGGCGCATAGGCCTGCACAGCTCTTCAGGTTCAAGGACGAGAAATACAAAGCCTTGAAAGAGAAGATACACGTGTTTGTCTGAATGGGATCAGAACGCAGCGGTCAGCTGACAGAAAAGAATACTGCGATCTGCTGACTGTCGCTCGCTTCACGGATGAGAAATTCTTGGTAACTACTGTAAAACATATTCTTCCCCGCTTATCCCTGGTGCGGCAGTCACCCGTGTCCTGAACAGCTCATCGATCAAGCCCTTTCCAAGATGCAACTCTTGCGTCGGGATGATCCGAGGGACATTGACAAGGACAGACTGCCAGAAATCGACATGCACGATCATCGGCAGATCACTCACATGAACATAATTCTCCTGTTCTGTCCCATGATGGCGCCAGAGGCGATTCTGGAAACCTGCATCGGTAATCCTCGGATGATTATCCTCTGACCTGATATCCATTGCAGGATACGCCCTGACATCGAGAAGATAGACAAATGACTCTTCGCACAGATGATCCCTTGAAATGTCATGCTCAGCGTACAATCGTATGCTCCCGATGACGTCCGGTGATCTTGGCCTGCAATAGGTGATATCCCTCTTTTTCGACTTCTTCCTGTCGACGACACCCATCCACACCGCCATCCACGCATATTCTGGCCTTGCGACATATATTCCGTACATGTTCTCCCGGTCAAAGCGGGAGACGGCACCAGTCGCGTGCAGATGGTCTATCTGCATATTCTTCCCATTGGCATAGAGGCAGTTCTTGGAAAGCAGCGTTTCGAGATCATCTATAGAGTTCACCGGAATGGTCTCCATCCCTTCGCGGAATCCTCTGCATATTATAAAATAGTATCCCTAAAGAGAAATATTCAGTCAGAGGTCTGCATGACGACAGGGAAATTATTTAAACAGTCCTTTGTGAACGATTGGCTATGAATTATTATGTCATCATCCGCGGACCGCTTGGTTGCGGAAAGACGACCATCGCCAAGAAGATCTCAAGGAAAATCCATGCAAGATACATCGCCATCGATCGTATCCTTGAAAAGCATCACCTTGAACAGGACCACGAAGCAGGATATATCTCACAAAAGAGTTTCAAGCGGGCAAATGAGATCATCGCGCCAAAGGCAAAAAAAATTCTGGACACAGGCACACCCATCGTGTTCGACGGTAATTTCTATTGGAAGAGCCAGATTACCGATCTTGAGAAAAGACTGGATCGTCCACACTTCATATTCACCTTGCAGGCTCCCTTGTCAGTGTGCATTGCACGGGACAAGAAACGGAAAAAGACACACGGGAAAGATGCTGCCCGGGCAGTGTATAAGAAATCCACTTCGTTTTCCTATGGCGTAGTCATCGACGTGGATAGGCCGGTGCAAAACTGCATTCTGGATATCCTTGGTCATCTTCCACCATTATCAAAAATAATCAGGAAAAAGAAATGTAAAGCACAGCACCACGCATGTGGAGTATAAAATATATTTTGTAAAAACATCTTTCTATCATATCCATTAAAGTTCCATAACATTTATATAGTATTAGTGTATACATTACACTAACAAGTTGATGCACATGACGACAACACCGCAAACAACGCCAGAAATCAACGAACAAATAAGTGTAAATACTACGTCAAGAACTGCAAACGAAAAAGCACATTCTGCAGTTCTTGAGCGTGATCAGAAATCATGTGTGATTTCAGACACATCAACTATGGAGGATGAGACCATGCGACTCCCGAAGAAACACGAACCATACACAGACGTCTACTTCCTCCGGGCGCAGGAAGTGCTCAAGAAAGAAGGAATCAATCCAGTCGTCCGCGCGCAGATCTTCATCAGGAAAGGACAAGGAAACGTCTACGGCATCAACGAGGCGCTCGCCATCATCGACAAGTACAGCGACCTCAAGAGGCACGGCGGACGCGTCCATGCGCTTCCAGAAGGTTCGACCTATTCGTCCTGCGAGACCCTCATGACGATCGAAGGGCCGGTGCAGGACATCATCACCCTCGAGACCATGATCCTTGGCGCGATCACGGAAAAGACAAGCCTTGGCAACGGCGATCCTGACATCGACCTCGAAAAAGCAAGAGAGAACATGGAGGCTGTCGTGAAAGCCGCAAAAGGACGGCCTGTCTCTTATTTTGGCGCACGGCACTGGCATTTCTCACGCGACAGGGAGATCGCATATGCCGCATTCCTCGGAGGAGCGACATCCTGCTCCACAGACATCGGCGCATCCAAAGTCAGGCGAAAAGGCATGGGAACAATCCCCCACGCGCTCGAGAACATCATGGCATGGATACATGGTTACGATAACGCTGTCGTCGAATCGACAGAAGTGTTTGATAGGACGATCGACCCAGAAGTCCCGCGCATCGCGCTCATCGACTACGCGAACAGGGAAGTGAAAGATTCACTGGCAGTCGCACAGGCTTTAGGGGAAAAACTCTACGGCGTACGCGTCGACACCTGCGGCGAGAATGTAGCAGAAGGAGGGCTCGAGCACCCGAGCGATGACGACATCACGAAACACTTCGGCATGATGCCATCCATCCAAGAAGAAGACAGGAAATACTGGTTCGGAAGGGGAGTCACTGTCGCAGGGGTCTACACGCTACGGACAGCGCTCGACAAAGCAGGGTTCGATGATGTGAAGATCATCCTCTCCAGCGGATTTGGCGACGCGAAGAAAGTCTCCGCATTCGTAAGAGCCGAGGAAGAGCTCGGCCTCAGACTCTTTGACGGGCTTGGCGTCGGCGGTATCTACGAGTCACGCATCTCCACCTGGGACATCGTCGGCGTCGGCGAGACCATGGACACGATCAAGCCGCTCTCGAAAAAAGGAAGGCCGTACAGGCCAAACCAAAGACTGCAACTCGTCTACGGAGGTGCATGAACATGGAACAAGTGTACAAAGTCACGACAGAAGGGGACTGCGAAGGAAGAAGCACAGAGACACTAGGATATGCGACAGGAAACCCTGACCTTATCAAAATGTATTATGATGAACAAAAGGAATACACGATCAGATTGGAAGCCATAAACATCGTGCACATCACCAAAGAAACTGCAAGTGTCCGTGAAAAACTGCGAACAAGGAGAACTGAAATCACGCAAGAAATGAGCAAGCTCGAGAAAGAATTGGAAAAGCTCGGAGGCGAGTGAGCATGATGCAAACATACCGCATAACCACACACGACGAGGAATTCAACACGAGAAAGACTCTTGGCTATGCAACAGGCGAAGTCGAAGCCATAAGGAAATATTTCGCTCCCATGACCTATGGCAAAGTCTTCATCGACCAAATAGACATCCTCGACCTCAGCAAGGAAGGGACAGGAAATCTCGAAGAGCGTGCAGAGGCGGAAATATGAAAACCATCTACTGGAATGTGGACACGCAGTATGATTTCATGAGGAACAATGCTAGCTTCCATGGAGCGCTTCCTGTCCCAGGAGCAAAAGATATCGAATCGAATCTTGAAAAGCTGACAAAACACGCAGAATCAAAGGACATCACTGTCGTCAACACGGCAGACTGGCATACGCCTAAATCTGAAGAGATCTCAGATACGCCAGACTTTGCCACGACATTTCCTCCTCATTGCATCCAAGGGACTCTAGGTGCAGAGTACATCCCTGAGACAAGGCCGAAAGATTCCCTGACCATCGACTGGCAGGATGACTACTTCATGGCTCCGCTGGATCACATGCTTCCAAGGAACATCATCATCTACAAGGACAGGTTTGACGCATTCCATCCCAAAGGTTCTCCACATACGGAAAATGTCCTTCGCATCTTCAACCCAGACAAGGCATATGTCTACGGCGTCGCGACAAACGTCTGCGTCGATTACGCGGTAAAAGGTCTTCTTTTGAGAGGAATCGAGGTCTATGTTGTAAAAGACGCGATCAAGGAACTCCCTGGAGACGTGCAACCGATCTATGCGCGATGGAAAGAACTCGGCGCAAAATTCACGACGACAGATGAGGTGGTCGCACATGAAGACTGAAAATAAAAGAATCATGCTCCCTGAGATGGACTCTGAGACCGTCAAGAAGGAGATCAGCGACTTCATCATAGACATCGTCAAAGGATCCCACGCCACAGGATGCGTGATCGGCCTCTCAGGAGGAGTTGACAGCACGACGACCGCGGCGCTTATCAAATACGCATTCGACACTTACAACGCACAACATGATGACAAGTTCGAACTTGTCGCATACCTCCTCCCATCGCACATCAGCAGCAGTAGGGACACAGAAGACGGCATCAAGGTCGCAGAGCGCCTTGGCATACGCTATGAGATCCTCCCCCTCGACGCACTCCTTGCCGCATACGCGACGACAAACCCTGAAGCGCTATCCTCACCATACGACAGAGGTAACCTGATCTCAAGGATACGCGCAAACATCCTCAACACGAAGGCAGCGACAGAAAGGAAGGTCCTTGCAGGGACAGGAAACCGTGACGAGGACTACGGCATCGGGTACTACACGCTCTTTGGCGACGGGGCAGTCCACATGAGCCCTATAGGAGGGCTATCGAAACGCCTGGTGCGGCAGATGGCGGCGCACCTCGGATTCGCCGACCTTGCCAATCGCGAACCGACGGCAGGCCTTGAGGCAGGACAGACCGACTTTCGAGACCTCGGATACCGCTATGACATCGTCGAACTTGTCAGCGAAGGCATTGATCAGGGATTGCGGCCGCAGGAACTTGCCAGCCATCCGCAGCTGCTGCCGCTGATATCGCGGCAGATCAAGGAATACGCATCAGCCTATGGCTCTTCAAAATTCATCACATCGGACGAGGTCATACAGGACATCATGAGAAGGAAGGACATCGCACAACACAAGGTAAAGATCATCCATCCGCCGACGCCATCAATCACCCTCACCTACAGAGGTGACGCATGACTCACTTCGAAAATCCCATCCCCGCGACCGATGCCATAATCCTCTATGCGAACGGGAAAAAAGAAGGCATCGTCCTCATCGAGCGGGGAAACGAGCCATACGGACTCGCGCTCCCCGGTGGATTCGCAGAAAAATGGATATCCTATGAGGACAATGTCATCAAGGAGGTGAAGGAGGAGACGAATCTCGAATTTGTCCTGGAGAGTCCAGAGCATCCGCTCTGCGTGCATTCCCATCCGAGAAGAGACCCTCGAGCCCACATCACCTCGACATTCTATGTCGGAAGAGGAAGTGGGACGCTTCGGGCTGGCGATGACGCACGCGACGCGCGACTGTATACCATCGATGAGATCATCAGCCTTCTCGGCAAAAATGCATTCGCGTTTAGGTCGCACGAGCGCGCACTTAAAGACTATCTCACGAGAGAAGGCCATTTGCGGAGGGAGTCTGCATGAGCCTCGGACGCGTCGGCCTCATCGGACGATGGAAGCCGCTCCATAACGGAGGCGCCATTCTCCTCGACTATGCCTGCAGGCTCGCAGAGGAGGTCATCATCGGCATCGGCAGCAGCAACAGCGACGGTTCGGTCCAGAAGTACAACGCAAGGAACCCCTTCACTCCTGAAGAGACGAAAGGGATGATCGACGCATACCTCTCGCCAAGGCATGCGAACTACAGGACGCTCTTCATCCCAGACTACGGGCATATGCCTGGAAATAGCGACGGGATGAGATGGAAAGAGCACGCCATCTCTGCCTTTGGCCCTCTTGATCATTTCATCACCGGGAATGCGTATGTCGCAAAACTCCTTCAGAAGGAGTATGACATCATCCCTCCTTGGACAATCATCCCGAAAGAGGAGCAGTTCCCTCTTCGCGCGACAGAAGTCAGGATCGCGATCGCAAAAGGTGACGCATGGAAGAATCTCGTACCGAAAGAAGTGGCCGCCTATATCTTGCACCACAAACTGGACGAAAGATTGAGAAGGGAATTCGGCCTTGAGACTCTCCTGCATCTCATGGGAACAGCGTATGACAAAGAAGAGAATGGACAGCAGGAGCAGGAGCATACCTACGAAAGATGAGGGCAAGATGAAAACGACAACCGGCACGATCGGCAACTACCGCATCATCAAGCAGATCTCAGAAGGGGGATTTGGGCGGATCTTCCAGGCAGAGCACGTCCTCCTCGAGGAATACGCCTGCCTCAAGCAGAACATCCACGACACAAAACAAGATGCCGAACTCTTGAGGAAAGAGGCGCAACTGCTCTGGAGGCTTTCCGACCACCACTCGATCCCTACCGCGAAGGATTTCTTCCTCATCGGGACGAACAATGCGGTCATGGTCATGAACTACATCGAGGGCAAGACTCTCGAGGAAGTTGTCGCATCGAACGGACGCATGTACGCTGAAGACGCCTGCCGGGTGACCGAGAGGCTCCTCTCCGCGATCTACTATTGCCACTTCAATGGCATCATCCATTCTGACATCAAGCCGGAAAACATCTTCGTCGAGTACCAGAAGGCAGAACTCGACATCAAGCTCATCGACTTCGGACTTGCAGCAGAAAGGCCGAACCATGCCACAAAGCCGGTCGGCTACACAGAAAAATACGCAGCCCCAGAAATCATCAACGGAAACCCACCCATACCTGAGACAGACATCTACGGCGCAGGGATAGTGCTCCTACGATCGCTTGGAGGGAGCGTGGAAGCGAAGACATACCCGAAAGACACGCCTCCCGCAGTCATCGCCTACTGCGACAGGATGCTTCGTTACGATCCAAGAGAGCGGCCCACGTGGGAAAAAGACAACCCCCTCACACTCCTAGGAGACACACGCATGAAAGCCTTCGGAAGAAGGCACAGAAACGGATAGCAACAAAGAAGCAACAGCAGCGAACAAGCAGATCCGTTGAGCGGATACTGCTTTGCAAAACAAGAGAGCTTCGATCTAGCGATAGCTCTCGGAGGAAAGAACCATGTACAGCTGGGGACCAGACACCTCTGAATTCAGAGGAAAAAAGAAATACAATTACGACTCGGCAAGAAGCCCGTACCTCGACTCGTTAAAGTCGGCAGCAGACAAGAAGGGGCCGCGCACCTATACAAGGCGCGCTGCGCCTGGAAAACTCGTCGATCCGAGAGGTAAAGAGATCGCGAGCGAGAGCGAGAACCCGCTCATCGTCGCAGTTGACGTGACTGGATCGATGGCGACCGCACCAGGAGAGTTCTTCGATCGGGCGCCTTTGCTCTACCAGACCCTCTCCCAGTACAAGACAGACCTTGAGATCTGCTTTGGCGCGATTGGGGATGCGAACTGCGACAACTACCCCCTGCAAGTCAACAGCTTCGGAAAAGGGCTTGATCTCGAAGACCACATCAAGGCCATCGGCTGCGAAGGAGGAGGAGGCGGGCAGATCAGTGAGAGCTACGAGCTTTTCGGCTATTTCATCCAGAACCATTGCAAGACGCCAAAGGCAAAGAGCCCCTTCCTCTTCATCTACGGGGATGAGAAGTTCTACAACAACGTCGACCCTGACCAGGTGGCGCATTACATCGGGGACAAGATGCAAGGTAGCCAAGACTCAGAGGCAATATGGAAAGGGCTCCTGCAGAGATTCAACCTCTACTTCCTGCAGAAGGAGTATGGCGACGGCAATCCCTCCATCACACGGGAAGTGAAAGCGCATTGGGCAGCAGCAATCGGACCGCAACGCATCATCGACGTGCCAAGCCCTGAACGGGCAGTCGACGTCATCATGGGCATTGCGGCAAAGACCTGGGGAAAGTTCGGGGACTTCAAGGACAACCTTGACTCGCGGCAGGACGACGATACGCTGAAAGAGAGCGTGTACGCCTCCATCCGCTTCGTCGGAGGGGACGACACGAAATCACGGACAACGACACGCACAAGCAGAAAGACAAGATCGCTCAGCGAGATGTACAACGACGCAAAAGGTCGTTGAGGAGGAAAAAAATGACAGATGAACCAAAAGATAAAGACATAGGGGAAGTGGCAAAAGAAGAGGTCTACTCGATCGTGACGACCACCCGCGCCAAGTACTTCGGAAAGGTCCACAACAACGGCAAAGGCATCATCATCGAGTCAGCATACGAGGTCAAGACAGAGACCGACGCGCAGAGCCTTGCCAGGGGATTCATCAGAGGGCACCTGTACGGCGACAACAAGAAAATAGAGCTCTCAGACGCGCTCATCGAATCGGTGACAGACGCGCCTGACGAGACACGGATCGTGCGGACATACGAGGCGCTCATCCCTGAGGCGAAAAAGCGGGCGATCGGCATCATGACCTACAAGGCGCTTGAAGACCTGCTCTCAAAATAGATATTCAATTTTTTTTATTTTTTTTATTGGAGGATACCATGAACAAACAAGACGACCTGGAACAGCGGCTTGAAGTCGTCACCACGACACGGGCGACATACCTTGGCTATGTGCAGGAAGAAGGAACAACATACCACCTGACAAAAGCGATGGTGCTGCCGCAAGAAGCGACTTCGGTATCGGAAATAGCGCTCGAATACTATGCCGAGAAAGCCAGGCGGAACCTGCACGATTATATCGTTCCCATGACTGCGGTTGAATCAAGGACCTATGACGCGCACATCGACCGCATGGTCCAATCCTACACAGAACTTGCCAAAGTCGCAAACAGAGGGATCTACGGAAAGGCCAAAGCGACACGCCTAAGAAAATTCCTAAAGAATCTCGGAGGAGAAAAATGATCACTGCAATAGTCACCATGCCACCCTACGCACCCTATATCGATGAAGTGTTGAAGCATCCTATCGTCTCAGGCATCAGGCTCAACACAGTCATGCCGGTGAAGAAGTCAGACACACTCTCTGACCTTGTTTCCCGTCTTCATGATATGAGCGAACGACGAGGAAAAAGGCTCTACATCGACCTCAAATGCAGGCAGCTTCGTGTCAAGACCTACGGCGTCCCGCCGTTTACCGAGATCGAGCTCACCCACAACATCTCCGTCAACACCCCGACCAAGGCATATTTCCACGACGGACGCGAGAGCGCGACCGTCCTTTCCGCCGAAGGGAACAGGCTCATCATGCTCGAAGGGCCAAAAAGCGTCGTCGGTCCAGGGGAGAGCATCAACATCCTCGACCCGAGCCTCATTGTCGACGGCTACTTCACCGAGAAGGACGAAGGATACATCGCCGCAGGCCTGAAGGCAGGATGCCACAGGTACATGCTCTCCTTTGTCGAACAACAAGAAGACATCGATTTGCTCCGTGAAAAGGACCATGATGCAAGGCCAATCGCAAAGATCGAATCCCAGAAAGGATTGGAATTCGTCAGGAGAGCGTATGACTGGAAGGCACGGCTCATGGCTGCACGCGGAGACCTCTATGTCGAGTTGCAAAAACCCCATGAGATCATCACTGCAGAAGAGGACATCCTCAGGAAAGACAAGCATGCCATCGTCGCCTCACGAATATTCCCCTCGCTCTCAGACTCACTCGAGCCGTCCTGCGAGGACATCAACGGGGTCGACAACCTGCTTCGCATGGGATACCGCACCCTGATGCTTGGCGACGACATCTGCCAGGAGAGGGATTCCTGCATCTCAGCCCTCAACCTCCTTGAAGCTCTCGCCGCCAGATATGAGAAACATTCAAAAATACTGCCGGTTTCCCTCTACTCATGATCACCATCGTCTTCAAGGAAAGCAGGTACGAGCTCTACCTGAAGAGCAATGACGAAGGAGAAAGGCAGGCGCTCTTGCAGGAATCAGACGGCCTTGCTAACCTTCTTGCAAAGCATGAATCGCATTACAGGTGCCTGGATGCAGTCATCGAAGCGGCAGAGGGCTTGGGCCTTGCCCACCAGGAGGTGACGAGATCAGACATCACAACGTTCAACGGAAGCAGCCTCATCATCCCTGTCGGCGGAGACGGCACATTCATAGACGCATCCCACTACATCCTCAACAGGACACCAATACTCGGAGTAAATTCAAGCCCAGGAGTCAGTGCCGGCTTTTTCTGCTATACGACTGCATCGGGAATCACTGCCGCGCTTCGGGAAATGGAGACCTTGCCAAGGACCATCCTCTCGCGCATGCACATCGCCATCGACGGGAAAGACACCGCGCCCGCGATCAACGATGTGATCCTTCGTCACATCCATCTCGGATCATCATGGTGGAACATCAAGGATGACCAGGAAGAGACGCTGTTCAAGTATCCCTACATGCTTATGGTCTCTACCCCTGGCGGATCCACAGGAGGAATGATTAATCTTGGAGGCGATATCGTACCTATCGGTTCCTCTCTCCTCCAGTATCGATTCGTCGGACTTCGCAACGAACCAAGCAGATTCTCAGAACACCTTGACATCGCATCACGCACCAACCGTGGCGTCATGCAGATCGACGGCTACCACATCAGATACGATATCCATTACGGGACAAAGCTCGAAATCGACCTCACAGGGCCTCCGCTCACCGTCATAGGAGACCTTGAAGAAAAACAGCGACAGCATGTTCTCAGCGGGAAGTATCTGCGCACCTGAAAACAACTCCCAAAATGCAGGTCAAACGAAGACTGAGCAGTTAAACGAGGAAGAATAGCATGATATATGTTGAAATCCATTACAACAGCATATCGATAAAAAATTGCGTAGTATTAAGAAAATCATAATTTTCAAAATCACCCTTTTTTATCCATTTAAACTCATTTATTTTATGGTCTCTCATATTAGTCTTTCCTGATACATATTTGCAATTAAAACAAAAAACCAAAGTATGCATTTGGAATCGTTTATGCGTCCAAATACGAGAAAAACTTTTTGGGAACATATCCCTAATTTTAATCTTAAGTCCTGTTTCTTCAAGAATTTCTCTCTTTAAGGTTTTTTCAAGAGATTCGCCGAATTCATTTGTTCCACCCGGAAAATCCCACTTCAGATGAGCTTCTGGAACATCCGGATCATATCTTTGGCTAATCAAGTAATAATTACCTTTCTTAACCAAACCAAGAACAACTACTTTTGTTTTTTTCATAATTAAACTTAATTAAATTTCAGTTAATATAAATATTTGGATTTCTATCAAGCAATTTTGCGTACAACAATTAGTAACTGCTGTCTTATTTCAATAAAAATCCCAACCGCAGCTGTCACAACGAAGTTGTTTCCCCCTTGAGCAATAGCTCAAAGAGAGCTGCGGGGTACAATGCGAACCGAGGTTCGCATGTACAAGTGACAGCAGTCACTTTGTATTTTTAAGCCTCGAACTGGTCATCAATACCGCTGCTATCACAACTGCTGTTGTTTCCCCCTTGAGCCTAGCTCAAGGAGAGC
>JAGVFV010000073.1 GCA_020057445.1 archaeon
CCATCTTGAGGATGAAGATCTCCCTTCCTTCTGCGCGCACTCCTGCTTCGAGGACGAGGTTGATGGCATGGTCTAGCGGCATGAAGAACCGATCCATGTCAGGATGGGTGAGAGGTATGGGCTTCTTGTTCTCGATGTAGCTGATGAAAAGCGGGATGACGCTTCCTCTGCTGTTGAGGACGTTTCCGAACCTGACGGACGCGAATTTGGTGTGGGGTGATGAGATCTGAGCGTTGAGCATGAGGCGTTCTGCGACGAGTTTTGTCGCGCCCATGGTGTTTGATGGATTGACTGCCTTGTCTGTACTGATGAAGATGACCTTTTCGACCTTCTGTGATATTGCGGCGTCGATGATGTTCTGCGTGCCGAGGATGTTGGTCTTGACAGCGTCTGAGGGGTTGTATTCGCAGCTTGGCACGTGCTTGAGCGCTGCTGCGTGGAAGATGATGTTGGCGCCCGTTGCTGCCCGTTCGAGCCGTTCCCTGTCCCGGACATCTCCGACGAGATACCTGATATTGTGGTGTTCACGGAGCAGGTGCTGCATGTGGAAGATCTCTGTCTCGCGGTTGTCAAGGATCCTGATCTGGTGAGGTCCTAGCTTGATGAGCTGCTGGACAAGCTCGCTTCCTATGGAGCCTACTCCTCCTGTGACAAGGATGGTCTTTCCTGAGTAGTATGATGAAATATTGGTCATTTGTTATCACGGAAGGTGGGTGATTTTTTAAAGCTTTGGAAAAAAGAAGCGATATGTTCGCAAAGAGAGTGGATTTCCTCATCAGTCATTCCCGGGTAGAAGGGAAGGGTGAGTACTCTGTCAGAGAGCTGTTCGGTGAATGGCAAGTCTCCTTCTTCGTGGCCAAATGCTTTCCTATAGTATGTCTTGAGGTGGACGCAGTTGAAGTAGACCTTGGTCATGATGCTTTGTTTTTCAAGATGCTGCTGCAGTCCGTCCCTTGTCTTTTTGTCTTTGAGGAGGATGGTGTACATCTGGTAGACGTGCCTGTACTCTGGAGGGAGCAGAGGCAGACTGATTTCTTTGACATTGGATAGTCGTTCGGAGATCTTGCGTGCGATTGTCTGTCTTTCCTCGATGATCTTGTCTACGCGTTTGAGCTGGGAGTGGCAGAGCGCCGCTGTCATGCTTGACATCCTGTCATTATAGCCGAGTTCGAGGTAGTCGTTGTCCTTGACGCTGGAGAAGTAGTCCTCTTCGAGCTCGAGCCTGCCGTGGCTTCTGATCATCTTCATCTTGTGGTAGATGGCGTCGTCGTCTGTGACGATCGCTCCTCCTTCTCCTGAGGTGATGATCTTGTTCTGGCAGAATGAGAACATGGCGGAATGCCCGTATGTCCCTGCTTTTTTTCCGTTGAGCGTGGAGCCGATGCTCTCTGCTGCGTCTTCTATGAGGATGAGATCGTGCTTGTCGCAGAGCTGCCGAAGTTTTGCAATGTCTCGGGAGACCGCCCCGCCGTAGTGGATGGGAACGATCGCTTTCGTGTTCTTGGTGATTTTTTTCTCGACGTCATTTGTGTCAAGGCCGAATGTTTCGCTTTCGCTCTCTGCAAATACTGGTATTCCTCCTGCGAGGACGACCGTGTTCACTCCGGATATGAATGTGAATGAGGGGACGATGACCTCTTTTCCTTTCACGTCGTGCGCGAGGAGCGCCGCATGGAGCGCAGAAGTCCCTGAGTTGAAGACAAGGCAGTGCTTTTGTCCATGATATTCTGCAAGCGCAATTTCAAGCGCTTCGATCTCAGGTCCGCTTGCCCAGAACGTGCCGCGCTCTATCACATTCTTAACTGCAGCGACATCGTCAGGTGTCCATCCGATCTTGAAGAGGGGTATTTTCCAGGTCATGCTTTTGGTATCTGCGCAATTTTGTCGTCGTCGAGATAGAGGTCTTCGAGGTATCTGCTGATGAAGATTCCTGTCCTGACTTGCGGTATGGTGATGTTCTCTCCGAGTGCGAGCCTGACTGCGAGGATGTGCAGGTTTGCTCCTGAGCTTGAGGAAAGCGACATGGTTCCCGCAATCCTTGGGTTGATCTCAGTGAGTTTCGGCACACCTTTCTTGTCTTCTTTTGCCTGGAAGAACCAGGGTCCGAAGAAGAGCATCTCTTGTGCAATTTTTTTTGCCATGTCGTCAAGCTCTTGCCGTTTGACGATCCTTCCTTTGGTGCTGATGCCTGCCTTTGTCTCGATGCGTTCGCGGCTGATGGAAAGGAGGAGCTTTCCATCCCGGTCTGCGAGGCAGTCGATGGTGTACTCTTTTCCCGGAAGGTATTCTTGGATGATGGGCTTTGGCGTCCGGGGAAAGTAGAAGTCAAGCTCTTCTTTGTTGTGTGCCTTGAAGACGTTGATCGATCCTGACCCATCCCGTGGCTTGAGGATGAGGGGAAAGCCAATCGTGATGGATTCCTTGGTGATGAATGATTGGGGGAGCGGTATCTTTCCTTTGAGCGCGTTGTACGTGTCCCACTTGTCCCTGTTGACTGCGATGGTCTCTTTAGGTGAGATGATGACCGTACACCCTGCCTTCTCGTATTCTTCTTTCTTTTCTGCGAAGTGGAAGAGGACAGGGTCGAGCGCAGGGATGATGACGTGGATGTGTTCTTTGGCGATAATTCTTTGGATGCTTGCTGTGAATGCCGGATTGTCGAATCTGGGGATGATGTATCCTTGGTGGGCGAGGTAGAGTCCTGGCGCGAGGGGTTCTGCGTCTGCGGCGATGATCCTGATCGACGGGTCTTCCTTGAGCGCGCGGATTGCGGCGATTGCCATTCCTGATCCGCCGGGTATGAGGAGGACGTTTGTCATGATCGTAGTAACGGCATGATTTCTTCAAGTGTGGTGATGATGTGGTCTGGTCGTTTTGTTATGGCTACGTGCGCGTATTCCCCGTTTTTTCGCCTGATGAGGATGGTTGTCATTCCTAGGTTGTGTGGTGTTGTGATGTCTTTTTCCGGATTGTCTCCCACATATGCTGCTTCTTTGGTCGGTATGTTGAATCCTTCGAGCATGGTGGCAAAGGATGTGCCTTGTGTCTTTGTCGTGCCTGATCCGATGTCGTTGATGATGATCTTGGTGAACGAATTTTCTATGCCAAGCGATCTGATCTTGTTATTCTGCGTCTCAGGTATGCCGTCGGTGATGATGCCAAGCGGCATCTTTCCCTTGAGCGCATGAAGGATCTTTTCTGCGTCAGGGTATAGTTTCAGCGTTGGTGTGTGGGTGCGGTATATTTTTATAAGGTTTTCGACAGGCTCGTTCAGGTTGAGGTGTTGGAGGAGGTCATTGAAGTTCTTTTTGCGAAGGCCCCGGTCGAATGCCTCTTCGAGCATGGAAAATGATTTCTGTGCCGGGATCCTATGCTTCTGCTCGAGGTATTTTGCGACCGCGCGAAACCCGGAGAGCACGTATGCGCGTTCAGGATAGAGCGTGTCGTCAAGGTCGAAGATGATCGCCTTTATCATCGCTTCCACCTGCTGATGAGGTCGATGGCTTTTTTGCTCGTATTGCCGTCGCCATAAGGATTCTTCGCATCTCTCGCTTTCTTGATGAATGCGGAATTGCTGAGTCCCGTATCGAGCGCTTTCGTTATTGCCTTCTTGTCTGCAGGCACGTCGATGACATTTCCTGCCCGTTCTCTCGTGCGCTGCCTGTTTCCGATGTTGATCGCGGGAAGGCCAAATGACGGCGCCTCGATGATGCCTGCGCTCGAGTTGCCGATGATGGCTGATGCGTTTGCCATGAGCCCGAGGTAGTCTTTGTAAGGGATGTTCTTGAACACTTCCGCGTGTGGAAGCCTATGCTTCTCAAGGATTCTTTCCATTGCGTCTCCGCCTGCGTCGCGGTTCGGCGTGGTGATGATGTACTGCGCATCTATTTCTCGGAGTGCGTCAAGGAGCGCGGCCATCTGTTGTGTGTTGTCCGGTGCATCTGTGTCAGGGTGGAACGAGACAAGGACGATCTTTTCCTTTCCAATAGAATACTTTTTTATGAGAGTCTCTTTTGCCGAATAGTCTTTCAGCCGGATCGCTTCGAGATCCGGTGCACCGACGACAAATGTCTTTTTCTCATCCGCGCCAAGCGAGATGACTTTCTTCCTGCATGTCTCGTTCGCCACAAGATGATATGTGGAGAAGAGGGTGATGGTGTGCCTGATCCTGTCATCAACGGATCCTGTGGTGAATCCCCCTCCGATGTGCCAGACAGGGATGTTGAGGAAATACCCTCCGATTGCTCCTGCGAGCATCTCGCTCCTGTCGCCAAGGACGATGATCATGTCCGGCCTGATTTTTTTGAGTGTTGTCGTCATGCCGCTGATGCCTGCCGAGAGCGCGTGGGCCATTCCTGCAGTCGTGTCGTCAGGAGGTGTCATGTCGACTGTTGCGGCGATGGGGAAGTCCTTCTCGATTTCTGTGATCGTCTTTCCTGCCTTTTCCTGGAGGTGCTGCGCTGTCACAATGATTGAGAGCTGATGCTCTTTTAGCCCTCGAAGGATAAAGGTCATCCTGCCGAAGTCTGCGCGCGATCCGGTGATGTATACGATGTTCATAGGGTTGAGAGCGGGATGATTTTTGCGCCAGTCTTGATGTTCGTCGTCAAGTTGTCGATGATGGTTTTCTCGAAGTTGATGGGAGTGACGAGGATCGTCGAAGGATTGTCGGTCATGATGTCTTCTGGAGGCTGGATGGGAATGGTGCATCCCGGGAGATATTTGCCGCGCTTTTTGGTCTCTCCGTCGTAGATGTGGAGGTTGCTGTGGCTGATGTGCGTGAGGAAGTAGGCAGTTCCGACTGACGCTCCATAGATTGCTTTTTTCTGGCTGACGCTTGCCCATGCCTTGACATTGCGGGTCATGCGATCGACTTGTTGTGCGTATTCCCGTGCGATCTCGAGCGATTGCGCGCTCGTGTTCGGCGGCGTGATTCCTGTGTATGTTGCTGAGGCATAGAGCACACCTTTTTGGCTGATGTGGGTCGCGATCACGCGAAATCCCGCCTTGGCAAGCGTGTTCTTGAGCGATTGCTCTGTGAAATAGTTCCAGTGCTCGTGGAGCATCATGCCTGGGTCTCCTTTCCTGAGCTGCTGTTCGCAGGAAGGGACGCCGATGTAGAGGATGCCGTCTTTCTTCATTGCGGTCGCGACTTCTTTGAGGAATATGGCAGGTCGCGGGATATGTTCAAGGACAGTGAGGAGGAGCACGATGTCGAACTCTTTCTTGTAGATCCCTGCCTTGAAGAGTTCCCGTTTGACAGGAATTCCATATCTTTCCTGTGCAGTCTCTGCAGAAGGGCCAGGCTCGATGCCACATGCCTTTCCGCCTTTTTGTGCGAGCTCGTGGAGGATGTATCCTGTGCTGCAGCCGATGTCAAGGATCTTCTTGCCCTTCACTGGAGAAGTGATGAAGCTGATGAATTCATCCCCCCTCCATCTAGTAAGGGGGCTCTCGTCCATAGGTGTGGTGAGGAACACGTCATCTTCTTGGTATGCATTGTCGAGCGCTTCTGAGACTACCTTGTTTGGCGCCTGGATGATGAGGTCGTCTTCGACTGCAAGGGTGAAGGGAAGTGTTGCAGGAAGTGTGCTCTCTTTTTCCCGTATCCCGCAGAAGAATGGCAGGTTTGGGATGGTGGTGATGGTGTCCATTGTCTAGGAGAGGTCTGAGAATGCGAGAAGCTCATCCTCTTTGATGTCCCGTGTTGCTTTCCTTCCGATGACCAGGTTGAGGAATTTTGGCTCAAGGCCTGTCCCTGGCCGTTTGAACGTGACCATCTTTTCAGTGATCACTGTCCCTTTCTTGATGTCAATATCTGCGACAATGCTCTTTCGTGCAATCTTGGCGACGTCCATCTCTTCCTTTGTCCGGTCAAGCTTGCCATTTCCCATTGCTTTTTCGACATCGCGGACTGCTTTTATCATTGCCTTGAGGTCTTTCGGGTTGAGGCTTGCCTTATGGTCCGGCCCTTCCATGCTGTTGTCGAGCGTGAAGTGCTTTTCTAGTGCATGGATGCCAAGTGCTGTCGCCGCTATGGGGACAGTGATTCCCATCGTGTGGTCGGAGAGGCCTGTCACTTCCTGGAATGCTGTCTTGATGGTGTTGATCGCCCGAAGGTTCGAAGTCTCTACAGGCGCGGGATATCTGGTGATGCAGTGGAAGACGAGAAGGTCAGTGATTCCTTCTTCGTGGAAGAGCCTAAGCGCTGCTTCTATCTCGCCGAGGCTCGCTGTTCCTGTCGAGAAGAGGATGGACCTTCCTTTCTTTGCGATGTACTTGAGGAATGGGTAGTTGTTGATCTCTCCGCTGCCGATCTTGTAGCAGGGGATGTTGAGCTTGTCGAGCAGGTCGACGCTCTCGAAGTCGAACGCTGAGCAGAAGAACATGATGCCTTTTTTCTTTGCATAGTCCTGGAGCTTCTTGAAGTCAGACTGGGGAAGTTCAAGTTTTTTCACCATCTGCATCTGGCTCTCATTCTTTCCTGTGGTCTCTTTCTGGTATTCTGCCTTCTCTGCGTGCTTGCTGATCTCTCGTTCAGTGATGAAGGTCTGGAACTTGACAGCGTCTGCCCCCGCTTCGACTGCTGCGTCTATGAGCTTGAAGGCAAGGTCGAGCTTTCCGTTGTGGTTGACACCTGCCTCTGCGATGATGAAGACAGGGTGTCCTTCTCCGATGGTCCTGTTGCCTATTTTGATGGTTGGGGAATCCATGATGATCACCTCTAGATGATTGTCCATCCTCCGTCAACGACAAGGTTGTGCCCTGTCATGCCGGAACTTGCGTCTGATGCGAGGAAGAGTATCGGTCCTGTCGTGTCTTTGAGGGTTGTCATGCGTCGCAATGGCGTCCGTGAGCTGTACTTCTTCTCAAAGTCGTTTCCTCCGAGCTGGTGCTCGGATACGCCGCCAAGGGTCAGGGTGTTTGCGCGTATGCCTTTGTCTCCGTACATGGCAGCGATCCATTTGGTGAGCATGACGACTCCTCCTTTGCTGACAGAGTAGATGGCAGGTGCCGGTTTTGTGGGCATGCCTTCGTACATCTCTTTTTGCGGTCCGACAATGCCGTAGATCGAGGACATGTTGATGATGCTTCCTTGTTTCATGTGGGGGATGGCGTGCTTTGCGCAGAGGAACATGCCAGTCACGTTCACGTCCATGACCTCTTTCCATTCCTCAAGGCTGTATTCTTCGAGTGGTGCGAAGTAGTTCTTGCTCTTGACGACAGCATTGTTGATGAGGACGTCTACCTTGCCGTATTTCTTTATGATTGCCGTTACGCATGACTTGACACTTGCTTCTTTTCGAAGATCTAGCGCGATTCCTAGCGGATCAGTATGATATTCTTTCTTGATCTCTTCTGCAAAGGATTGGCATGCCTTTTCATCCAGGTCTGTGATGGCCACGTTCGCACCGTTGCTAGAGAGGACTTTGGTGAAGTGCCGTCCGACGATTCCGCATGCTCCTGTGATGAGGACAATCCTGCCTTTGACATTGAAAACAGCCTCTGGTTTCATAGAGCATAGGACAGCAGGGCGATTTATAAATGTTTAGAGCTATATCGTGTTTTTTTGTCAGAGACAGCCTGAGCCCTTGGCAAAGAGACCGTGTATTTTTCAGTTCCTTCAGTCTTTGCCTCAGCATGCGTTTCAATCACCATTTTCAGGCAATCCTTGAAATTTTTCAAGAACAGTTTGACAATCATGTCTTCTTTATTTAGCGTGTACAGCCTGGTTTTTCCGATGATCCGTGATTTCCTGACAGTTTTTTTGTCTTCAAAATATTTGATGACGTCATATGCCTTTGGTCTTGATATTCCAAGTTCTTTTGCCATGTCTCCGATGGCAAAATCAATATCCTGGTTTTCAAGCAGGTATTCAAGGACGCGGTTGCGGATCGTATTCCCATATATCTCACAAAATATTCCTTGTTCTTTCATGGTGATCATCCCTTTATTTGATAAGTTCATACATTTCTTTCAGTTTTCGCGGATTGAGGCTGACATGCCAGTCATATCCTTTTCCAGTCCTTTTCTTTGTCTTCAATATGAATTGGGTGTTGATCAATTCCTTGTATTCTTTCTCAAACTCTTTTAATTCTTCTTTTTGCAGCCATTTTGTTCTTGAATTGACCAGTTTATCTTCTGGGAAGTGTTTTCCGCCAATATACCTTTTGTTCAGCATGAACATGATCATTGCTTTTAAGGCTCCATTCATTGTAGCACCACCTGTAGTTATTCCTGTTCACCTCACGTCTGTTGTTGGCTTGGTGTGCTTATGTGGCGTATGTACCTTGTTTGGCATATGTTGCTTATAGCAGAGGTGCCTTTTTTTTGGTTTGTCGGGCCTTTTTTAGCGTTGTTGCCTTGCGACTTGTAAGGTGAATGTTGATTAATTTTTTTTAACTAATAGTAAATTATTATTAACTATAAAAAGCTTTCGGTCAATAAACGGATAATACAGATAGCGGAAGGCAGTTTGACGGTCAAATCTGCAGTGATGAATGTGCCCGAGATACTCTTGAGGATGAATGCTCTAGAATATCTTCCTGTAATGAAACCCGTATTCTGCGAATCCTCTTTTCTTGTAGAATGCGTGCGCAGGGATGCGTTCCTTGCTCGATCCGAGGAAGATGGCGTGGCAATGTCTCTTATGGCAGATTGCAGTCACATGGTCCATGAGCAGGGTCCCGATCTTCATCCTCCTGTATTTCTCAAGGACAAAGAATTCTTCCACTTCAAGGACTGGTCGCGGGTAGCGGATGACGGGACGGATAGAATACGAGATGAATCCTGTGATCTCTTTCTTGTATATGGCAAGGTCGATATGGCAGTCGGGGTCTTTCAGCACAGCGGAGAAAGAATCGTTCTTCCTGCTCGTGTATCTCTTGTTGTTTTCCACGAATTTGCCGTAGAGACTGATTATTGAAGGATAGTCCTTCCTTGTGGCAGGACGGATGGTGATGGGAAGATGATCCATGATAGTGCTTTGGATGGAGAATTTATAAAGTTTTAGCGCGCAGGAGGCGGTGCGACGGTCAAATTCACTGCGATGAATGTGCCTTGCAAGGCATTTCGGCAGAGACAGTAAGTAAATTTTGGCTAACATCGGAATTTAACGGTTCTGACCCCTCGAAAAATCAATTTGGACAGAGAGAAATGAGACGGAGACATTTAGAGTAATTGCGTGGCACACAGTACAATCAAATGAGCGACAGCGGTACGTCAAGGGGCACACTCAAAAAAAATCAGAATTTGGGACTTTATTGTATGTGCACAATTTAAAGAATTATTTTTCTTTCTTGTGCCCGTAACTTCTTATTTGATCAATTATCAATCGGAGCATTCTGGAAATATATTCTTTATAATCTCCTTTATCAGCAATATCTAATGATGTATAGTATTCTTCTCTTTTCTCGATGGGGATAAAAAACATCGGAAAGCCTTTCTTCATGAGGATGAAATTCATTACCGTTCTTGCAGTTCTTCCATTTCCATCCTCAAATGGATGTATCCATGTCAATTTTGCATGAATCAATGCTGCCAGTTCAAATGGGTGCAGTCTGTCTTTATTTGCACTGTGCCACTTGAAAAGATTGAGCATGTGCCTTTTAACTTCTGTGTGCGGTGGAGGAACATGGGTCGAACCTTGTATCTGCACATCAAAAAACCGTATTCTCCCGCCATAAACGACCCCTGTATTCTTGGTAAGAATCCCATTTATTTTTTCAATTAGTTTCGTGTTTAATTCGCCTTTATATGCTGTGATATAATCCAGGCATTCCTTCCCGTTTATTGCTTCATTATAATCTTCAGCCCGCACTCCTGAAGGGATCACTTTATCTTTGAGAATGAGTGCCGTCTGCCTCAATGTTAATCTGTTGCCTTCAATTGCGTTAGAGTGATACGTGAAGCGTATGACAAAATCTTCATTTAGCTTTTCCTTGACACTTATGGGAATCCGCTTGAGCCAGGCACTATAACTTTCCTTTAGATCATGCAAGGTTTCTGCATCATGCTCTGAAAGGTAAGCATAATTTGATGCTTTTAAGAACGGCTTTGATTTATCCTCTATATCCTGAGCATATTTTTTTAATATTGCTCGTGATGGTTTTTTATCGCCCAAGAAAACCCTTATCTTCTTTCACTTCCTTAAGCTGAGCCTGACATTTTTTGTAAGATAATAATATTCCTTTTTGTTCCTCTTTATGGTTTCAATGTAGGCCATATGCTGCTGTATGTGCACATAATATTTAAATATTTCGGTCAAATGTGCACATACAAGACAATCACCGAGGGGCAAAAGTTACTTGTAGATTGATTTAAATTTCTGGCTGTTTGCTTCAAAAACATCTGTCGAATCAGAGAATTGATCCACTGAACCGATATCTAATTTTATGGATTTGACTTCAGTGTCTTTGA
>JAGVFV010000076.1 GCA_020057445.1 archaeon
GGGTGAGATCCTGTGATGCGATGCGGTGCATTGTCCCGTCGGCTTGGTCGTGGAGGAGGAAATGAATCGCGATGTCTGCCTGCATGCTTGCGGTCATTGCAGTTATCGTGGGCATGATTCCTTCCGTCTCGCAGGTGAGGTCGTCTTTTTTGTGTTCGAAGATGCATCGGAAGCAGGGGCTTGCCTTCTCATGCTTGAAGAGGATGACGCTCCCGATTGTTCCTGCGGCGCTTGCGTATATCCAGGGGATTTTTCTCCTTCGGCAGAAGTCGTTGATGAGAAGGCGTGTCGGCGTGTTGTCTGTGCAGTCGAGGATGAGGTCATTTCTTTTGAGTTCAGTGTCGATGTTGTGGCTGGTGAGGTCGGTGATGCTTGCAGTGACCTTGATCTCTGAGTTTATTTTCGATAGTGCAGTCCGGAGGATGTCTGCTTTGGCTTTTCCGACATCATCTTCTGTATAGATATGCTGTCTGTGGAGGTTTGGAAGCTCGATGATGTCCCTGTCGATGAGGTGTACCCGTCCGACACCTGTCCGGACGAGGATCTCTCCTGCGAGGCTTCCAAGGGCGCCAAGTCCGACGATTCCGACGCGTGATTTCGAAAGCCTGCGCTGTCCGCTTTTTCCGATGATGCGTTCTTGGACTTGGTACCTGTTTTCCTTGTGGTGGATGAATGGGACTCTCATTTGTTTTGGATACCTGTTGCGAAGGGATTTTTTATTGCTCGAACTGAGTTAATACCCCGCTGCTCTGCTGCGGTTGGGATTCTTTATTTTTTGATAATGAACAGTGCGTGGTCTTTTTCAAAGGGATCGAGGATTCTGTAGTCGACGATCGTTGTTGTCTTCTCAAGCTCGGAACGGACGTGCCTGAAAATATCTGCCGGTCGCTTGGTGACGTCCACGCTTCGTGCCTTGATGACGAGGAGTCCGAATCCTCCTTTGTAGAGGAATCGCATGTTTTTCAGGAATATGGAGACTTGGTCTCTTTGCGCGATGTCCTGATAGATGATGTGCGAACAGGTGATGCGGGAAGCGTAGGTTTGGGGTTGGTTGCAGTCAGCGAGAAGCGGGATGATGTTACGGCGTTGTTTTGCGACAAAGTATAGGTCCCGCACGACGCGGGGAGCGATGTCTATCGCAAAGATGGTGCCGTCCTTTCCGATGATGTCGCTGACAAAGGAAGGGGTATAGCCATGGGAAGCGCCAAGATAAAGCACGATGTTTCCTTCTTTCATCCCTATCTGGGAGATGCCATTCATTATCGATGCTGCAAGCTTGCTCCTGAAAGGGGACCATTCCCTATACTCCATGCCGTTGATGAGTGTCGTCCTTTCTTCAAAGTGGACAAGTCCTGGATACGCGTTTTTTGTCCAGAGCTCTCTTCCCTGCCTTATGATGTTTGGGAATGCCATTATTGACTCGAATCCTGTTGTCTCTTTTATACTTTATTATGTCTGGAAGAGGAATGGGCTCGTGCCGATGGTTGACCGCATCCAGAAGAGGAAGGACGTGGCAAAGCCTAGGACGAGGAGGATTATGAACAAGGGAATGGTGTATGGTGCAAGTTCTTTCCTGTGGTGGTCGAAGGCAATGCCGATGATGAGGGCGAGAGGCACTGATACGTATGAGGCGAATCTGTCGGGAAAAAAGATGACGAGCGGCAAGAGCGCGATGATCCAGAAGAGGACAAGCGTGGCAAGCGAGTCCTTTCCCCTGCTGATGAGACCGACGATGAAGAGGAGGCTGATCGGGATGCTAAGGTATGTGAAGAAATAAAGAAGGTTGTTTTGGATGAGCGCTTCTTGGGGAGTGTTGGCGCCGATGCTTGTGGAGAGCGCTGCAGGCAGGTACGCGAGGGTGAGGATGATTATTGGAGCGCAGAGGATGAGTGTCAGGAGCAGTTGCCGCGCATGTTTCTTTTTATGGATGCCATAGGCAAGAAGGCCTCCGAAAAGGAGGAGGGAATAGGCACCATGGGTGTAGACCATGATGACAAGCAGGAAGATCATGAGTGTTGTCCTGTTGGAGAGGAATGCGAGGATTGCGAATGGGAAGAGGATGAGGTCGAAAGCTTGCGGCGCCACCTGTCCGCGATCAAAGAGCGCAAGCGATCCGAAGAGAAGAAGAAGGACGAGGGTCGCGGGCAAGACACCTTTTGTCTTGTACATGAGATAGGTCGGTGCGAAGAGGGCGAGAGGATAGATCAGGAGCTGCAGGATGAATTCGAGAGGCTTTATGGTGTGAGTTAGTATTCCTCCTGCAAGGAGCAGGTGGAAGAAAGGAGGATAGGGTGTCTTGTTCTCAGAAATGATGTCTTTGTCGATGAGCGCGAACTCTCCATGGGCATAGCGTTGCGCGATGCGCAGATGCGCATTGTAGTCTGCGCCGATGGGGCCAAAGCGTATGGCGATCGTCGAAGTCAAGACGAGCGTGAGGAGAAAGACGAGGATGATGGTCGCGTATGCGAAATGGTTGAGGAATCTCATGAGCGGAACTTCTCTTCCAGTTCTTTTCGTAGTCTGTCTCCTATGAACTCTCCTTTGAAATAGTCCATCTTTGCGGCGATCGAGATCTTGTCTGCGAGCGCCCGTGCGACCTTTCCTTTTTCCTTTGCTTTTGCGAGGAGGGGATGGTTGATGATGTGTCCGTGCTTTGGAGGTGGCGCCCTCTTGTTCTTGAGGTGGCGAAAGAGCGCTTTTTCAGCGCCGAGCATCTGGACTGTTGTCGAAGTTGTCGTCGCAAGCTTCTGCAGGCTTCCTGCTTCCTTGAGGAGTTTTGCGCCAATTGGCGCTCCTGCGACTGCAGTGATGTTTGGGCATGATCGTTGCATCACTGTTTCAAGGTAGTGTTCGAGCTTTTCTTTCTCTTCATAGAGCGCGTTGATGGCAGTGAGGAATTGGATGAGTTCTTGGTTGTCTTTTGCAGGGCTTCCTATGCTTTCGGAAAGGCCGAGTTCCTGCATGAGCTCTTCCTTGCTTTTCTTGCTTACTGCCTTGATGAATCCTTCGTTGTCAGGAATACTGAAGAGTGCTTCTGGGAAGAAGAATCCGACCCATTCGCGTGCCCGTTTGGTGAGTGTGTTTGCGGTCTTGTGGAGCTCTTCGATGAGGCCTATTGCCTGGATGATGAGGGTGTCGTCCTGGACTTGCTGCATGAGCTGGTCTTTGGTGATGCGCAGGTTGATCTCTGAAAGTCGTGCGAGGTTCTGAGGAGTTGCAAGGGCTGCCATGATCTTTTCTCGTTCTTTCTCTGTCGGGAGGCGCGCTCCCGCCTTGAGCAGTTTTGCGATGCGGTGCGGTACTTCTTCTTTCGAGATTTCCTGTGCAATGCGAAGTGCGTCGTTGAGCGTGTGTGTCTCATCGGAGATGAGGTTGAGCTGTTCATCATAGATGAATATTCCAAGGGTGTGCGCATGGACGATGTGTGTCATATTCTTCTGGAAGGCTGCTTGTTTTAAAAAGGTTTCTTCAGGCTCTGTAGAAAGTTTCGCCTTCGGCTCAAGGTTAGTGACTGTAAAACTCTAGCTTCATGCACTCTTGACTGACATTCCCCGTAGGTGGCATCCCCCTTGTCAGTCCATAATCCAGATAACAAAGAGTTTTACCCGATGTCACTAACCCTTACTTTCTACAGAGTCGTTTCTTCAGTAATGTTTAAAAGGGGATCGCGATTTCTCCAGTCTTATGTGGCATCCTCAGTTGGTCGGCTGGCAGGAATGGGTCTGGTTTTTCCTCGTCATATTCCTCTCTATTCTTGTTGGCAAGCTCTTCTTTTTCATCAGTTCGAAGATCATCCGAAGGTTGACCAAGTATACGAAGACCAATCTTGACGATATCCTTGTCGCGCATCTTGAGAAGCCCGCCATCTTCCTGATCTTCATCCTCGGTTTTTATTATGCGTATTCTGCGATGGATTTCTCGCCTGCGATGCTCGGATATTTTCATAATGCCTTGAAGATCATGGTCATCGCATTGATTGCGTGGATCGTCATCAACCTCGTCGACGCGTTTATCGAGCATTACGCAGAGCCGCTTGCGAAAAAGACCGAATCAGACCTTGACGATCAGCTCATTCCGATCTTTAGGAAGATCATCAAGATCATACTCGTCATCATCACGGCAATCCTCATCATCTCCACGTTCGGTGTGAATGTGTCATCTCTTGTCGCGGGAGTCGGGATCGGCGGCCTTGCGATTGCTCTTGCTGCCCAGGACCTGTTGTCGAATCTTTTCGGCGGTTTTGCCATCCTTTCAGACAAGCCTTTCAAGATCGGCGACAGGATCAAGCTGGATGATAAGACTGATGGCGTCGTCAAGAAGATCAGCACGCGGTCGACGACTATCGAGACATTTGGAGGGACTGAGATCGTCATGCCGAATTCAAAGGTCGCAAATACCATCCTCGAGAACATCTCCCGGGAAAAGAACAGGAGGATGGTGCTGAAGCTGAGCCTTGAGTATACGACGCCGAATGAGAAGTTGGAGAAGGCCTGTGACCTCATCCGTGAGATCATAAAGAAGCAGAAGAATACGACTGATGAGGTGTCTGTGTTCTTTGAGAATTTCGGCGAGTCCGACCTTAAATTCACCGTTATCTACTGGATCAAGGACCTTTCGAAGTATGTGGAGACAGTGCATGAGGTCAACATGACGATCAAGAAGCGTCTCGAGAAGGAGAATGTCCGTTTCGCCTTCCCGACAAGGACACTGCATGTGAAGAAGTGAGTTTGACAAGCTATGCTGCTATTTGTAGAGTTGCGGATTTTCCAGCGGTATGAGTGCCATCATGACTGCCTGTTTGGTGTATTCTTTCCTTGATATTTTCCCTTTGGAAAGGACGCTTATTGCTCCTTCTTCGTAGCCGATGTATTCCTTGTCGGTCAGTCCGCAGACCTTCATGGCTTCGCTGATGTCTTTTCCTTTTTCAAAGACGAGTCTAGTGACCTTTACAGGATATTCGTGTGCGCAGGAGAATCCAAAATAGGTCCTTTTCCCGTCGTAGATGGCGCACACGCACATGTCCATGTGGCCTGTGATGGTCATTGGGACTTTGAAGAATCCTGATTCGAGGCCGATGGATAGGTCGCAGTCCTTGAAGCTTGCCTTTGCCCTGTTCTTTGCTCCTCTCATCGTCTCGGCAAGGGTCTTTGGCTGCTTGTGCACTCCGCTTTCAACAGAGGTCGAGGTGATTGTCGCATGGCGAAATGCGCTCTCCTTGATCACTTCTCTGACAGCGGCGACTTTGTTCGGGTTCCCTGATCCGACTGTGATTTTCATAGTGCGTAGATGATGGCGCTCATGGCAAGGAGAGTGATGAGAAAGTACCCTGCGTTGTTGAGGAAGAGGCTTGTTGGTCTTTGTTCCCAGATGACCTTGCCAAGGAGTATGGGCGCGATGAATCCTATGAAGACGAGACCTCCGATGATCATTGCTTGGAAGATGTTTTCTGGATTGGCAAAGGCGATGCCGAATGCGAGGACGTATGCCATGACAAGCGCTGCAATGCCGCCGACGATCATGCTTCCTGCACTTCCTTTCATGCTCTTGACTCCTGCTGAGCGCATCCAGTGTTTTCCGAAGAGGAATGGCGCATGCCAGAGCATTCCGATAGCGATCTGGGCTAAGCCAGCGATGAGTACTGCGAGAAGGTTGATGTGGACTTCGATCATAAGGACACCTCGCTATCGGAATCCATCTGGTATTTTATAAAATCATCGTTGCTGAACCCAATATTTTTATTGTCATCTGCCATTCTTTGTATCATGTTCGAAAAAGAAATGGAGCGGATGGTGGATGAGCAGCTTATTTCGAGGGGCATCTCTGACCTGCGGGTTCTTGCAGCATTCCGTCGTGTTCCTAGGCACGAATTTGTTCCAAGAGACCTGGTTGACAGTGCCTATGGCGATTTTCCATTACCAATCGGAGAAGGCCAGACGATAAGCCAGCCGTACATGGTCGCTCTCATGACAGCACTCTTAGAAGTGAAGCCGACTGATGTCGTGATTGAGGTCGGGTCAGGTTCAGGGTACTTGGCGGCGATCCTTTCTTTGTTGGCAAAAAAGGTCTACGCTGTCGAGCGCATCGGAATCCTTTCGAAGCGTTCCGGTGAGACTTTGCAGCGTCTCGGCTTCCCGAATGTGGAGGTCATCCATGCGGATGGGACTCTTGGCCAAATCAAGGCAGCGCCATTCGATCGGATCATCGTGTCTGCCCAGGCAGAGGACGTGCCGGGTGGATTGTTGGACCAGTTAACAATAGACGGCATCATGGTCATTCCCATAGGTGAGCAGGGGTATCAGGAATTGACGAAAATCACGAAGCTAGCATATGGGCTGAAAAGAGAAGAGGCTGGAGGATGTACCTTTGTCCCGCTGGTGAGGGGGAAGGTAGCATCTGCAGACTTATGACCTATTTAACAGCCATTCATCAAATTTGATGTAGTGTATCGTGTAGGTGTTTCCGAACCATATCTCTCTTTTCGTGTGTGTTGCGTGAGGCTGCACGACGATCAGGTTCGCGCAATGGGTGTCTTTTGATGCGTGGATGAGTCCTCGCGCTTCCCGTTCCAGTTCTGGGTTTGCCGTCACTTGGATGAGTGCCGTAACTTTCTTTTCCTTGACGATGACAAAATCGACTTCGTATCCTTGTGCGCTCTTATAGAAATAGACAGTATGCTTGGAAAGCAATTCTTCTGCCTTTAATTGTATTGCGGCAATGGTCTCGTAGAGCCTGCCTTCGTCGAAGCTTTTGCTCTGGGAAGTCGCGTGGATGTATGCAGGATCATATGCGTATGCTTTCTTGAGGAGTGTGACATCTATGTTTGTCTTGTACGAAAAGAGAGGGATGCAAAATATGAGGAATGCTCCCTCAAAATAGTGTATGTATTTTCGTATTGACGTTGGGCTCTTCACGTCAGTTGCCTTTGCCAGTTTCCTGTCTGAATATGTCTGGGCGGAATTTGACAATACTGTCTGCAGGAGCGACTGCATCTCTGCGACTTTTCTGATCCTATACCTCTGCACGATGTCCTTCAAGAGCATCGATTGGACGAGCGGTGTCGTATATGCTATTGCCTGTTCAGGCCGCAAGACGTTTTCTGGCAGGCCGCCTGTCTTTGCATATTGGGGAAGTGTTGTTTTCATGCTCTCATGGATTTCCTGAAAACTGAGCGGCAGGATGTATATCGGGATGTGCCTGCCTGTCAGGTGCGTCGCGAGCTCTCCGCTGAGGAGATGGGCGTTGCTTCCTGTGATGATGAGCTTCATCCCTTGGCGGTGCAGCCGGTTGACGACCAGCTGCCAGTCGGTCAGGTTTTGGATCTCATCAAGGATGACCTGGTCTGACTTTGGAAAGACGGTCTTTGCGGCCGCCAGCATGTCATCGATGGAATACTTCAGGAGGCCTTCGTCATCGAAATTCAGGTATATTGCGTTCTTGAGTTCATGGATGCAGAAGAATGATTTGCCTGCCCTTCTCGGGCCGATGACGACCTGGATGAGTGTGGTATCTATGAATCTGGCGCTTCTTTTTATATAGTCTTGGCCCTTGATGTACAGATAGGTCTGGTACTGCCTCTCTATGACGTCTCGAAGGGTGTCCATTTTAATCACCATAATGGACAAAAGTATATAAAAGTATCCATTTTGATCGAGTTTTTGGTTGAAATACTGAAAAACAAAATTTATAAATCACAAGACTCAAGGATAGGTCAAGACAATAATCCAAATCAGTAATGATGAGGTGTCATGATGGTTAATCGTGGAGCTGAGATTCTCAAGATTGCGCAGGCAGAAGAACGCCTGACGTTCGTTTCTTTTACGGGCACTGAAAAATTCAGGGAAGACCTGAAACGGAAGGATGACGGCACCCGCGTGGCTGTCTTGAGTGTTGCGCTTCAGAAGCATCTAGATGACCTTCACACCCTTGACAATGAACACGGTCAGCTGTTGAAATTGATCAGCGATTGGAAAGGCGACCTGCAAAAAGAACTCAATCAAGTAGTAGTGTCCGAGGTCGACACGGCAAAAAGAATCCTGGGTTCTTTCCAGCGGCTTGATGAGATTGAGGGAAAAATCAAGCCATTCTTTGATGAAAGCAAGCGTATTGAGGCTGATGAGAGAAAAAAACTCTCAGAATGGAGCATAGCAGAAATAAATCAAGCGCTGCATGATGATCTTCTCAGGGAACTTGACGCACTCTCCCAGCCACTGAAGAACTGGGCAGTCCTCGCGAAGCAAGCATGGGAGATCATAGAAGAGACAGACAAATATGTCACCTTCCACTATCAGGCAAGAAGCGCAGAACTTCAAAACTACAAATACCTCAAAGATCATGTCGACGAAATCGTCCAAGGAACAGGCAGCGTATATGGCGGAAAAAGCGTAGAAGACAGGAGAAAAATACTCTACCGCTACCTGCGCGCAAAAGACAAAAAGGAGATGAAAGATTTCGAGCTTAAGAAAACCGATTTGGAGAAAGTCAAGGCATTCGTCAAAGGTGCAGAAGACGTCTATGATGACATTCAAGTCACAAAAGATGACAACCACGACAATGGGTGGACTTATGGCGACAGCTTGGAAAGTCTCGGTAAAAAAGGATTTACTAGACATCTTTATCCGTGGGAGGCATTTGATATTCTGTTCGCCCCGAATGAAAATCCTATCGGAAAGCTCGCTCAAATCAAAGCAGACATGCTGCAAGGATGGGGAGAATGGCTAAATATTGCTTTCATGAAAAAAGGAGACATCCTCTATGTTGTCAAAGATCCTTCAGGTTTCAGTGACGACAAACAACCTCAAGGAGAACTCCGAGAATTCAGAGGATTCTCAAAGATACCTACAGAAAAATATGTCAGAGTCGGTAATCTCCCTGACCAGATGGAAGGCCAGCCCTATTTTGTCGGAGAAATGTGGCATAGAGACAAAGACTTTTTGACGCAGAAGAATGCAGGAATCTGGCTTGCACCTGAAGGAAAATGGCGTCCTGTGGGCCGCGGCGACATCGACGACGGCTTCATCCTCAATGCCTACGACGGCAACAGCCGGAGGGCGTCTCGTGGGGTACGTCGTAAGTGAGGGCGCGACAGCGCCCGGACAAATTTTTTTAGGAATATTTATAAATAAGATTTCTGAACGAGAGCTTTGTCCCGACAGTGTCGGGGCTACACGTCCTTTCATCACGGCAAGCACAACATTCCAGTAAGGATGCGTGTTTCGTCATGAAATACAGCTGCGACACTGAGTACGCAATGGAAATCGTGAAGTGGCAGTGAAGTACCTAACGGTGGAAGGGCTACTTTGGGGCGTCCTGTGGCGCGCGGCAACAACAACAACAACAACAACAACTTCAACCTCAATGCTCATAACAACAAAGTTGTTAGGAGTCATGTCAACCTATGGTTGAAATGACCAACAACAACCAAAGGGCGTCTCGTGGAATAGCCTCGACAGTGGGACAATTATGAAAACATACAAGAATCTCTATACCTGGCTTTGTTCTTACGACAATCTCTTTCTCGCTTGGCAGAAAGCGAGAAAAAAGAAAACACTCAAGAATTACGTCATAAAATTCGAGGAAAACCTAGAACACAACCTCTTAAACCTCAGATCAGAGCTGCTCTTGCACTCTTATCGGCCAAGACCGTTAAAGACATTCATCATCCGCGATCCAAAAACAAGAAAGATCAGCAAGTCAGACTTCAGAGACCGGATAGTCCACCACGCACTCTGCAATATCATCGAACCCATCTTCGACAAGTCATTCATTTACGACAGTTATGCGAACAGAAGAGGAAAAGGAACGCTCAAAGCAGTAGAGCGGTATGATTATTTCAAGAAGAAACTCACCAAGAACGGCAAGCTCATCAAAAACGCGAAGAACAAGAACGAGGTCATCGGATGGTGCCTCAAAGCAGACGTGTACCATTATTTCGACGAAGTCAACCACGACACCCTCGTCAACATCATCAAGGAAAAAATAGCAGACCAAAAAGTCATCTGGCTCAGCAAGATAATACTCGCAAACCACCAAACAAAAGAGAAGGGAGTCGGCATGCCGCTAGGAAACCTCACCAGCCAATTTTTCGCAAACATCTATCTTGATAAGCTCGACCATCACGTCAAGCAAGAACTCAAAGCAGAATATTACATCAGATACGTTGATGATTTCCTCATCCTCAATAAAAACACTCAGGAATTGGAACGCTGCAAAGAAAAAATCAACACCTTCCTCAGAACTGAATTGCAGCTCACACTCCATCCGAACAAAAGCAAGATCATACCAATAAAAAACGGAATCGACTTCCTAGGATTTCGCAACTTCTATAAACACCGACTACTCAAAAAAAGAAACATCAGAAAAATGAGAAACAAACTCAACAATCTCATAACAGAATACGAAAAAGAAAATGTGGCAGAAGAAGAAATACTAGAAATCATGCAAGGATGGATTGCCTATGCAAAAAATGCAGACACGTTCGGGTTGCGTGAACAAATGGGCACGGCGCTGAAAGCGCATCTCCACTCTTGAATAGTTGCAAACGTTTAAAAATGACCCGACCTCCATGAGAGGGAACGGGAGAAGAGGTGAGAGTTCTTTTCCTGGGGTGCACTCATGACTGATAAGGATTCCGCGCATATTCTTTGGTTTGACCAGATCGGCATCGATGATGTACCAAGGGTTGGCGGCAAGAATGCGTCGCTTGGCGAGATGTATATGCATCTTTCTTCTCGCGGAGTCAAGGTTCCAAATGGTTTTGCCATAACAGCAAAGGCGTATTGGCATTTTCTTGAAGGCTCTGGCCTGAAGGAGAAGATCCATGAGATGTTAGATGACCTGAATACCAAGGATATTGACAATCTGAAGAGCCACGGGAAGAAGGTCCGTGACATGATAATCAAGGCAAAGATGCCTGATGACCTGCAGAAGGAGATTGTCGACGCGTATTGGAACCTGTGCGGCACGTATAATTTTGACAAGAAACCTGTCGATGTCGCTGTACGGAGCAGCGCGACAGCTGAGGACCTTGTCGATGCGAGTTTTGCAGGTCAGCAAGAGACATTTCTCAACATCCGTGGCCCAGAATCCCTCTTGAACGCGTGCAAGCACTGCTTTGCCTCGCTCTTCACTGACCGTGCGATCTCGTACCGTGAGGACAAGAAGTTCTCGCATTTCACTGTCGCGCTCTCTATCGGCGTGCAGAAGATGGTCCGCTCAGACCTCGCGTGCAGCGGTGTCATGTTCTCCCTTGATACAGAGACCGGTTTCCAGAATGTCATCTTCATCAATGCCGCCTTTGGCCTTGGGGAAAATATCGTGCAGGGCGCTGTGAATCCTGATGAGTATTATGTGTTCAAGCCGACGCTGAAGCAGGGATTCAAGCCGATCATCACGAAGAAGCTTGGCCAGAAGAAGCTCAAGATGATCTATACTGAGGACCAGAAGAATCCGGTGAAGAATGTGCCTGCGACTCAGCTAGAGAGGAAGAGTTTCTGCCTGACAGATGAGGAGATCCTTACTCTTGCAAGGTATGCTGCCGCGATTGAGGATTATTATAGTGAGCGCGCCGGCCACTGGAAGCCGATGGATATGGAGTGGGCAAAGGATGGCGAGCTCAATCAGCTCTTTATCGTGCAGGCCCGTCCTGAGACAGTGCATTCCATGAAGGACAAGAACAAGTATGTCGAATATAGGCTCAAAGGGAAGAGCGATGTGCTTGTCGTCGGAAATGCTGTCGGTTCGAGGATCGGCGCAGGCAAGGTGAATGTGATCAAGGATGCGAAGAACATCAGGAACTTCAAGAAGGGAGAGGTGCTTGTCACTGACATGACTGATCCTGACTGGGAGCCTATCATGAAGATAGCTGCAGCTATTGTCACTAATCGTGGCGGGCGCACGTGCCATGCCGCGATCATCTCAAGAGAGCTTGGCATTCCCTGCATCGTCGGAAGCGAGAACGGGACTGAGAAATTGCAGTCCGGCGTTGACGTGACTGTGGATTGCAGCCAAGGTGACAAGGGCTATGTGTATAAGGGCATCTTGCCGTTTGTGATCGATGAGCATGATCTCACGCAGATCCCGCAGACAAAGACAAAGATCATGATGAATGTGGGCGATCCTGAGCAATCTTTTGAGCTCTCGTTCATCCCGAATGACGGTGTCGGCCTTGCGCGGGAGGAATTCATCATCACGTCTTTCATCAAGATCCATCCGATGGCCTTGATCCATCTCAATACTCTGAAAGACCAGAAGGCGAAGAAGTTGATTGAGGAGATCACGATCGCCTATCAGGATAAGCTCGTATATTATGTCGATAATCTTGCCCAGGGTATCGGAAGGATCGCTGCAGCGTTCTGGCCAAAGAAGGTCATCGTCCGCATGGCTGATTTTAAGAGCGACGAGTACGCCGGCCTCATCGGCGGAGCGGAGTTTGAGCCAAAAGAGGACAATCCCATGATCGGCTGGCGCGGCGCTTCCCGGTATTATTCTGAGAAGTACAAGGCTGCCTTCAAGATGGAATGCGATGCGTTCAAGAAAGTGATCTATGAGTTCGGCCTAAAGAATGTCGTCATCATGATA
>JAGVFV010000026.1 GCA_020057445.1 archaeon
AAAAATAGGGTCAAACTCCACTGTGTCATTTTTCCCTAGGAGAAATGGCACGACGAAAAGAAGGTGAGGGAGAAAAAATGAGAGGAATACTGCACATCGATGACGTTCTCTTTCATACAGGACGCGATCAGGATGAATCGACAATCACCAACGTCCTCAACAATATCTATTTAGTTGGGGACCCGAACAATCTCAACATTCTCCGCGGACAACAAATGACATTCCATGTCACTGCAAGTCCCCTTTCCGATACTCCCCGAAGGGCAATCGTCTGGCCAGAACCACTCCCAGGTCTTGATTTTATCACCTACCGCAAGAGCAGTCCATTAGATGTTCCTATGACCAGAGCCGATCTTGATGGCTTTGATGTTCATGAATCAGGATGGATCATCACCTTCAGGTACCATCCGCTACATTAACCAGCATTGTCCTTTCAGACGTCATTTCTATACAACTGTCTTCTGATAGTTCATTAAATACTCTCTCACTTGGCTAAGATTGAGCTCATCCTTTGCGACACTATCTCCCTCGCGGACAATATCCCTCACCGCACTTTCCGTATCGATGCTGAAACCAGACTGCAACTCCTCACACAAAGAATTCACCACAGTCACCACATTTATAGGACCAATCCCTCCTGCATAGACCAATCCGACGTCATCGAATTCACTGAGTCGTCTAATCCTCTTTCCAAACCGCACTGCCAGGCTGTCTGAACCAACATCCAGACCCAGATTAGTCCCGTGGCTCGGGTCAAACATGACATACGCAACGAGTCCTGCATACTGCCTGATATCATTCACCAATACATCAATGTTTCCCTTCGCGGCATCCTGGACAGCATCTCCCGTCCATACCTTATATCCGCCTTGGTCCTTGTTCGATACAGCCGCTTTGAGTATGACCTGAAATCCGAGATCATTGATCCTTTGCATCGTACCGACATCAGGAGGCAGGGTGTTCAATTGGAGCAAGGCAGGCGTGCCTATGTGCCCTGCAAGCAGTTCCAGGTCAGGAATTATTTTCCTGTCATCCTTCGTATAGTAATGGAATGCGGGAAAGAA
Source organism: archaeon (assembly GCA_020057445.1). Lineage (GTDB taxonomy): Archaea > Nanobdellota > Nanobdellia > Woesearchaeales > JAHJEM01 > JAHJEM01. Next base: position 1,065 of record JAGVFV010000026.1, read on the forward strand.
TCCGTGTCTTAGCGTCTCTGCACTCAATCTGTCCAACTCTGCAAACAGGGGTTGCCTCGGATTTGCCGTGCCTTGATTGATAGACTTACTCGACACTTGATACCCAATCACGATGGGAAACCCCAATTTTTCCTCTTCACGGATCTCCCCTATCTTTTCCAGTTGTCCAACAGCGGAAATGCCGCTTACCGAGACGTAGTTCATGACCATGCATATCTCATTCTTCGCGCATTTAATGATTTGTGCTGTCACCGAAAGAGTAACATTTAAATGCATTGCACCATTCTTCTCAAACATGGAACAGGCGCAAGCGGCACAGATCCTAAAAGATATGGGATTTTCAGAATGGGAAGTCGAAACATACCTCGCACTCCTCAAACACGGGCCACAGACAGCGGTTGAGCTTGCCAGACTGACGCATGTCGCTAGGTCAAAGACATATGAAGTCGTAACCAGACTTAGAAGAAAGGGATATGTGATGAAGGTCCCTCCAATGCCAACCTCGGGAGTCACCCAACGATTTGTCGCGATGGACCCCAAAAAAGTCTTCTCTTCAAAACAAAAAGAAATAGAGGAGGCGGGAAGGTATCTTGGAAAGCTCTACGAAAACCCGATCAAGCCAAGATTCCCCAACATCAACTACTACACGAGCAGGGAAGCTGCAAAAGAACTCTTCTCCCACCTCCACACAACACCAGGTCCATTCTACATCCGCCTCGTCAACCTCGACCTCAAGATACCTCTCGGATACGCATTCGACCACTTCTTTCGGGAAATCCAAAAGAAAAAACATCATTTCCTCCTCGAAGAGACGAAAGAGCTTGCCGCATTCTCAAAATCGGTCAAGCATAAGTCATTCTTCGGACATGGCGGCATCAATTACATCATCACTTCCGACAGTGTCATTTTGGACCTATGGCAAAGCCAGCACGTCATCCTCGAGATCAATTCAAAAGAAGCAGTTACAACATACCTGCAGCTCTTCAAGGAAGCCATGCAATAAACCTTTTTTAACCTCACATAGACGCATTATGGAAATGAAGTCAATCACCCAAGAACAACCAATGGGATGCGCAGTCGCCTGCGTCGCCTCTCTTCTCAGTATTTCCTATCAGGATGCACTTTCTCTTTTTTCCCATCCAGCGCGGGCGAGCACAAAAGGATTCTACTGCAGAGACATCATTGCAGCGCTCGCCAGAAAAAGAGTTAGCTATACGTATAAAAAATACGTAGGCAATACCATAAAGGATGGAACGATTGTCTTCTTTCATCGAAGCAATTCATATCCTCTCGGTCATTATCTTCTCAAGACAAGACGAGGTTGGATGAACCCCTGGATCAATTATCCGACAATAACGTCAGCCAAAGCAGGATTCCAAAAAAGACTTCCTGGAAAGGCGCAATGGATCATTAACCCGATGAATTAGATTTTTACCATTATTTAGTAATAAATAAAGCAAAATTTAAAAATCCGATCCCACTTTCTCTTCTTTATGACACTCGAAAGTATCGTGCTCCTGGACAAGACAGCTGCAGAACAGCCAATCCAGCTGCCAGAACATCCCTATATCACATCACTCAAGAATTTCGGAGTCGGAGAAATTCTTGCAGGAGGAATCGACCTTGGGACGACAACTCTTGCAAACTCCCTCCTTTCCGAAGCAGCAAGGATGGTCTGGCTCCCTTGGGTCGGGCCGGTCACTGAGAAAGGAGTCTTCTACCTCCGTACGCTCGTCAAAGCGAAAAAAATCCACGATACCACACCAGAATCCAAACGCCGCCCATTATCCTATTATGTCAGAGAAGGCCTCAAAGAAGGAAGCGATGACCTCATCAAAGACATCACCATCCATGATCCGCTCTATGTCGGATTCATGTATGCCGGCCTGCATTTCACAGACATCCATCCTGCCTTCCTCTCCTTCAGCTCCTACATAACAGGCGTCCTCATCGCGGCAGGAGTCGACTGCGCAAAGAACGAGGCGCAATTCACAAGAAAAAAGAAACAGCTGAAGGCTGCAGGATTTGGGCATGAACAATACTTCGAGGCACGATTCCTCATCCACTCAGACTTCGACGCAGAAGACGCGATACATCACTTCAGACAGCAATTCCACATCGGAGACCCTGTGACGACCCATTATCATGACCAGTACTTCCAGCACAATATCGTTTCCTATTCCGGACGTACACCGAAACTTCGCCTCCGAAGCCGCGAAAGACGCCCCTATGAACAGGACGATGCCGTCTACGGCAGTGATCCTGACTTCGTCACCAGCATGCAGATCACTTTCACCAAAGCAAGAGAACAGAAGAAAAAAGAAATCGACCAATACCGCTTTTTTCCCGCGGAAAAAGAGAAGATGTGGGCGATTCTCCCCAGAATCGCATCACCTGCAGACATACCTGATAAAACACTACGAGATATCGTAGGAAAACTCATCTACAAGCCACTTGGCACTCTCGATTTCGACAGGACTGTCGCCAAGAATGAAGAACTCTCGCTCTGCACAGACCGCATGTCCTTTGAAAGACCATTCTACATCCTTGAGGTCAAGGTCTACAAGGACACGAGATTACTGCAAGAAGCCATGCGATACATCATGGCAGAACTCCCAGTCGTCGTCCAGCAGACAACGCACGGGAAGTCAGACCTATTCATCGGATGAACCAATTTTCACTGATAGTCATCCTGTTTGAGAATATTTCTTCAAGGCTTCGTCCACGAGATCCTCCCTCTCTTTGCGAAATGCGAGCAGGCCCTTGTTCGGGACAAGATAATCGAACCGTGACCCGTCCCTGTTCAGGACGATGAACTTTTCAGGATCCAGGAGGTAGATCCCTCCCGCGACATCCCATGAGTTTCCCTTTCCTTCTTTTGTGAATATCAGGCCATCAATAGACCCCCTTGCAAGATGCGCAAGAGACAATGCGATCGAGCCGCTATTTCTCTGCAGGGAAATATCATCCCTTCCGATGAACAGATTGCCATCATAGCGCGGATCATCACCGACAGAGATCTTGACCTTCCCGAAGCGCAACGCATTCTCCAGGGGATATCTCTTCCCGTCAAAGAGTGTATACCTGTCACCTCGATAGCCTGCATAGAGGATGTCACGCATGAAATCATAGACAACACCAGCAAAGAGACCCTGCTCATCATCTACCCCTACAGTCAGCGCGCACTGGAAATCGCCGCGCACAAATGACTTTGTGCCATCGATTGGATCGATGTACACAGTCTCCCTTGCCCCATTCTTCACATCGTCCTCCTCCTCGCCGACGATATTGACAGGTCCGTCCTTGACCAGGGCTTTTCGAAGCATCGCTTCTGCAAGCTTGTCAAGAGATGTCACCGGATCATCCTTCTCTTTCCAGCCGACGTATCCGTACTCAAATGCCCTCTTTCGGATTTCTTTTCCTGCGTCAAGGGCTGCCTGAATCAAGATGTGTTCGCTGACCATATAGTGATGGAAGCACAACACATATAAATATATAATTTCTATATGTTATATAACATATATACAATGGAGCGAAAACTCGTCAGGCAAGGGAGAAACGCACTCACGGTCACCATCCCTTCTGCATGGGCCAAAAAGCATGGCCTGCTGCAAGGGGACATCGTCAGCATCACCGAGCAAAAGAACGAGCTCCTCATCAGCAGCAGGGCAACGGAAAAAAGAAAGACAAGCATCTCATGCAAGGGATACGAAAAAAGCCAGCTCTACCACATCATCCAAGGAAAATACATTCAAGGATATGACTCCATCACAGTCCTTCACGATCCATTGGCCCCGCTTCAAGACATCGTCTCCACCATGACTGGCATGATCATCGCAGAACAGACACGAGAACGCACCACCATCAAATCCATCGTCGCAGTCCCTGAAGAGGACTTTAGCACCATCCTTCGAAGAGCCGGCCACATACTCAACAATCAGGCGGCAATACTCCTTGCGATCGCAGAAAGAAAAGACGACCTCGACCACATCAAGAACGAAGAAGCGCTCCTCGACACGAACCTCCTCTATTGCCTCCGCTATCTCAACAAGTACGAGGCGCATGAGCAAGCCTACAAATACTTCCTCCTCTGCGCGACGCTCGAATCAGCAGGAGACCAGCTCTCAGAAATCGCAAAACACATCGCAGGACAACGCGCGCTTGCTCTTCTCATCGCAGACAACATATCCCTCTACATCGACCTGCTCTTCCGAAAAGACTTCTCTATGCTCTACACAGCACTTCGCGCATTCCGCAAAGCCATCCATCAAAAAACCTTCGCAGACGGCCTTTCCTTCTCACTCGCTGAGACCCTCTACAACTACATCGGATTCCTCGTCGAAGACCCGACGAAACATCACATTTAAATATGGAAAGCGCCCTGATATTATCGGGGTGAAAGCATGGACGAAGAACTCGGAGAATATGTCGGCAGGATCACTCACCACTTCTCAAAGATCGGAGTCGCAGTCATACTCCTCGAAGAAGGCGTCCTCAAGGCAGGAGACCGCATCAGGATCAAAGGCCACTCAGAAGACTTTGAGATGACAGTCACAAGCATGCAGGTCAACCACAAGGACATCGCCGAAGCGAAGAAAGGAGACGACATAGGCATGCATGTAGACCATCCTGTCCACGAAAACGACAAAGTATTCAAAGTTTAAGGAGGTGAGAACAGAAATTTTACAGAAAAATGTGAATAGCGAAGAGACAATTACATATAGCAAATCGGAGGTACTATTATGGAAAAGAAAAGCGTCATTGACTGGATTGCATTGATTCTCGTGATCATCGGCGGATTGAACTGGGGACTTGTCGGACTGTTCAAATTCGACCTTGTGGCGACCATCTTTGGCAGCATCGCGATTGTCCAAAAGATCGTCTACATCCTGGTCGGAATCGCCGCGATCTACATGATCTATTACGCAACGAAGAAATAAGACTTATTTTTTTTTCTTTTTTTTACACTTCCACCTTGGAAAACAATTGCTTCTCAATTATAAACACGACTATAGTGACTCCTACAAGCACGAGAAGGTCAAGGCGAAAGCCAAAATCCGCAGTGCCTGTCAAAGCCCCCCGAAGACCATCCACCCCATAAGACAGGGGATTTAGCCGCATCACTACATCGAGCCCCTTAGGTGCACCTGTCAATGGAAACAAAGCACCTGACAAGAAGAACAAAGGCATGATGAGGAAATTGATGATCAACGGGAATGCCTGCATATCCTCCATCCTTGACGCGATCGCGGTCCCGAGCGCGGTAAACAAGAACGCAATAAGAAACATGAACACGAGAGCAAGAGGCAACAATTCAAGATGCTCTGGCCGAAAGCCCACGAGGACAGAGATGATGCAAACGACAATACCTTGAGCAACAGCAACAGTCGCGCCACCAAGCGTCCTTCCCAATACCAATTGGGACCTGCTGACAGGAGCGACAAGCGTCTCCTTCAAGAATCCGAACCTCCTATCCCATATAAGCTCGATTCCTGTGAACATGGCAGTGAATAAGATGCTCATAGCAATGATTCCTGGCGCAAGAAATTGGAGGTAGTTTCCGCCTCCTGCCTTAGCATAGATGTGACCGAAACCAAAGCCGAATGCGACCAAGAACAGAATTGGCTGGCCGAGGCTTCCGATCATCCTAGGCTTTGATCGCCAGTACTTCTTTACTTGACGAAGCCACATGACCTGGAGCGGATCCATCATCTTCCCCACCCCTTTCGCATAGTCCGCATCCGCTCAAGAGAGGTGCTCTGCTCTTCCCTGATGACGCGCCCTGTCAGCTTCAAGAAAGCATCTTCCAATGACTTTGCCTTTGTCTGCCTCTTCAATTCATCGACTGTCCCGACCTTAAGGATCTTCCCATGGTCGATGATCGCCACGCGGTCGGCGATACGCGCCGCCTCTTCCATGTAATGGGTAGTGAAAAACACGGTCATGCCTTCACTCTTCCGAAGCTTCGAAACATGTTCCCACATGCTATTCCTCGTCTGCGGATCAAGCCCTAACGTCGGCTCGTCAAGGAACAGGATCTTCGGATGATGGATAAGGCCACGGGCAATCTCCAAACGACGCTTCATCCCGCCTGAGAACTTCTTCACCAGGTCATCTTTCCTTTCTTCCAATTCCACAAACCGCAAAAGATCATGAATCCTCTTCTCTCGGATATCCTTCTTCACTCCGTACAAGACAGCATGGAAATGCATGTTCTCTTCAGCAGTAAGGTCGTCATCAAGGGACGGATCCTGGAACACGATGCCAAATGAGCGACGCACGTCATCCATCTGTGACACTGGATCAAAACCATTCACCTTCATCATGCCATCTGTCGGATGAAGCAATGTCGTCAGCATCTTGATCGTCGTCGTCTTCCCTGCGCCATTCGGGCCTAAGAATGCAAAGATTTCCCCTTCCTTCACCTCAAAAGATATGCCATCGACTGCGACTACCTTTCCAAACTTCTTCACCAATCCTTTTACAACAATGGCAGGCATGCCCCGCATATATCTCCTTCTTTTATAAAGATTATGCAGGAGAAAACAATCACATTTAAGAGCGCAAAACGACTTCCCTCGTCTATGTGCGGCATATTCGGCTACATCGGAGAGAAACCCTGCGCAAGCCTCCTGCTCGAAGGGCTGCGACGCCTGGAATACCGCGGATATGACTCAGCAGGCATGGCAGTTCTTGCCCCGACGCTCTCCATCATAAAGGCAAAAGGACAGATTGCAGAGCTTGCCAAAAAGCTCAAGTCTACCACTCCCACAGGCACGATCGGCATCGCACATACCCGCTGGGCGACACACGGAGAGCCAAACGAGCAAAATGCCCATCCGCACACCTGCACGCACGAAAGAATAGCAGTAGTGCATAATGGCATCATCGAAAACTACCACGCGCTTAGGGAATACCTCAAGGAAAAAGGCCACCACTTCCAATCAGACACTGATTCTGAAGTCCTCGCGCACCTCATCGGCCACTTCGCAAAAGACGAGCCCGACTTCTTCATCGCAGTCCAACAGGCACTCTCTGAAGTGGAAGGGGCGTATGGCATCGCTGCCATCAAAGAAGGACGCGACGAGATAATCGTCGCACGAAACGGAAGCCCTCTCATCCTTGGCATTGGAGACGGCGAATACTTCGTCTCCTCAGACCATACTGCCATCAACGACCACACCAAAGACATCATCTGCCTCGAAGACAAGGACATCGCGCGCCTCACGCGAGAAGGCTATACCATTATAGACATGCATAACAAGGAGATCCACCGTGATGTTGAAAAAATCACCTGGGACATCCACAAGATCCAGCTCTCTGGCCATGACCACTTCATGCACAAAGAAATCATCGAGCAGCCAGAGACAGTCGCAAACGCATTCAGAGGACGATTAGGCAAGACAGCTGTCAAGCTTGACGGGCTTGAAGAATTCAAGGACTTTCCCTTCACGCGAATTCGCATCCTTGCCTGCGGAACAAGCTACTACGCCGGGCTCATCGGCAAATACCTCTTTGAAGAGAACGCACGCATACCCACAGAAGTCGATTACGCATCAGAATTCAGGTACCGGAATCCCATCCTGTCATCAGACGAACTCGTCATCGCCATCTCCCAATCAGGAGAGACCGCAGACACGCTCGAAGCCATCCGCCTTGCAAAGAAGTCCACCGCGACCTTTGGCATCGTCAATGTCGTCGGCAGCACGATCGCGCGCCAGACAAAAGCAGGAATCTACATCCACGCAGGACCGGAGATCGGCGTCGCAAGCACTAAAGCCTTCACAGGACAAGTGACTTGCCTCTACCTCCTTGCCATCGAACTCAGACGAAGGACTCATCCTGCAGACTACCTTTCACGAAGAGAAGAGCTCCTTGCCATCCCTGAGAAGATCAAGGAAATCCTTTCCCATGAAGAAGACATCAAAGCCATCAGCAAGGTCTATGCCCGGCACGACAACGCACTCTACTTAGGGCGAGGGCTCAACTATCCTGTCGCGCTTGAAGGCGCGCTGAAACTCAAAGAGATCTCAGGAATCCACGCAGAAGGCTATCCTGCTGCAGAGATGAAACATGGGCCGATCGCTCTCATCGATGAGAACATGCCAGTCGTCTTCATCGCGACTGGAGATGAAGTGAACTACGAGAAAGTCCTCTCCAACATGGCAGAAGTCAAGGCGCGAAAAGGGAAGATCATCGCCATCGCGAGCAAGAACGACATCCGCCTCACCAAACTCGCTGATCATATCATCCTCGTGCCAAAGACAACAGAGTGCCTATCACCACTTCTCAACGTCATACCCTTGCAGCTTCTCGCTTATCATATGGCAGTCCTTCGCGGCAAGAACCCTGACAGGCCGCAGAACCTCGCAAAAGCGGTAACGGTGGAGTGATTCTCAGTAAATATCATCATGATGAGCAAAATCGATAATCCTGACGCACGCAGTCATCTCATCAATTTCAAATACTAAAACATACGGTCCGATATGGACACGATACGCACCATGCATATCTCCGCGCAATGGCTTATATCCGAACGGATTTTCACAAATCTCGGAAATTTTCTGATTTATCTGTTCAAAGCGAGCCTTATCTCTCTTTTTCAGCTTCATGAAGATCTTATCGACGTGATCTGCGACATATAATGCAAACATGAACAACTATATTCTTTTTCTCTTTCAAGAAGCTTTCCCTTCATTTTCCGAAAGTTATCCATATCTTTCGGAAAAACTCTTCACTTTGACAAACTGCCCTTTGCGAATCCTTTCCAGTTTTTCCGCATATTCTTTCCTGATATGTGGCTCTTCAACCATTGATCTCATAAAAAATTCCACCTGTTTGCTCATCGAGATGCCGTTCTCCTTACACGTTTTCGAAAAGCGAGCATACACGTCCTCTTCAATACTGAATGTCTTGATAGCCAT
>JAGVFV010000184.1 GCA_020057445.1 archaeon
TCGGCATAGGAAAGACACCCTTGAAAAAACACGCGCAGCACAAGGGATTTGGCAGGCGGCTCCTCCACGCAGCAGAAGGAATCGCAAAGAACTATTACAAGGACAAGATGGTCGTCATCTCAGGAGTCGGCGCCCGGGAGTATTACCGCAGGCTCGGCTACAAGAAGGAAGGGATGTATATGGTTAAGAAACTGTAATTTATGGATTCAATGGATACCCTTCTTCAAATATCTTATCCCAGTCAAGAGTAAAATGTGCATCGCAAGTCTTGCAATCGTACTCTGCGCCAGCTGTTGCACGTCTTTTCAGGGGAACGAAATCGTCATCACAGGAGAGGCAGACTGCTGATTCCTGCATCTTTTCACGGAAATACGCCTGCATCGCACCGACAGTCTTGCATGCATCGTAATATTTCCTTCTGTCAGCTGCTGTGAATACGAGAGGAGGAAGGTCTGCATAGAGCAGGACATAGTTTGCGATCAAACGCCCGGTTCTGCCATTCCCGTCTGCAAAGGGATGGATGGTCTCAAAATTGCGATGCGCCCGTGCGGCAAAGTCTATATGCCGTTCTTGCGGATGCTCAAGCTCTGCATGCAGTTGTGCGATGTACCTTTCCATGAGGATCGGCACTTCAACAAAAGAAGGCGCATGATATTGTCCAACCCGAACTCCGATCCGGTTCTCAGGACTCCGTAACGCGCCCCAGAGGCGCTCTTCCACGTCCTCTCCGACACTCGCCTGCTCTTCCATCAAATACCTCTGGCTATTGCAGATGTCTTCAAGCTCAAGCCTTTCCCGCTGTACAGCCTTCTCACGGACTTGTATCCATGCTTGTGCATGTCCGTTCTTTGATTCTACAGAATACCGTAGCATGCCAAGATTCTCGATCTTGTTGCTCTCATTCAGGAAAGCGATCTCTCTCTTGCTTAACATTATCACTACTTATTAGTAGTTATTTATAAATGTTTCGGAAAAAACAGTCAATCATGGACTGACCATATTTGCCTGTTCCCGATAATACGATTCCACAAGGGCACCAAGCCTGCCATTCCCATTGCAACAAGGATGGATCTTTGTTAGGTATTCCCTTGCGACACCAGGCACTGCTCCAGGCCCTTCGGTCCTTCTGACAAGGTCTACCATCTCATACCATTGCGCCATAAGACCCGGGACTGCATAAGGAGAAGGATAATAGATCCTCCCATGAAATGTGGATGTCTCTCGTGTGGTATGTATCCCCCTGATGCCAGTCTCTTCTGGAAGCAGGCCAGGTTGTATCTCTGAATTCATGATGACGAGATCTTCTAATGATGGATCAGTGGCAACGCCAGAACGTGCAAAATCCTTTACAGTGGTCTTCATCCTGCGAAATGCGGCAGCTGCTGCTGGATCACGTCTCATCGTGTTGCTTTCCATAGCTTCGAACTGGTAATCAGCGACCTGGCCGTCCCTTGTCATGATGTTCCGGTTGATATTTGCCTGGATCTCTGCAATCCTTTGAGCTTCTGGGGTTGTCTGTGAATTCCGATAGGAATTGCGGGCCATTGACTTAAGGCCGACGCCGACAGCCATTCCTGCAACAAGCACGTTTCCCTGGGATTCCACATCAGTCATGCTTCCCACAAGGCCGATGAATGATTTCCAGCGGGGGATGGTCTGGTCAGTCGCAAGGGAAAACAAAGGATCAGACAAACCTGGGTTGGCATATCCCTGATTCCCGTTGGTGATCGCCCCATTGTTGCGAATCCTCGATTCCAGGTCTTGATAATTCGCAGCATTCTGGTTCAACGGACCTATCTCAGGGCAATCAGTGCATAAACCCGTAAGGTCAGTATGCGCAATCGGGTTATTCCCTGCATAATCATAGCTCGCGTATGTCGAACCTGCCGGATCGACGCTTAGGAACCTGCCGGCACGTGGATCATAATATCTCGCCCCGAAAAGATACAGTGATGCATCGAGTTCTTTTCCAGTGAAAAGATACTTCTGCCTGCCTTCTGCAGTGCTTATCTGAAAGAGGGTCTTGCCAAAGGGATACATCCCTGCCTTGCTGATGAGCGATCCTGCCTGTGTCGTCACGAAGACATTGGAATCGATATTATTCTGGTAAGAATAGGATATTTGCTCGTCTTTCTTTATCGCAATGAGCCTATCCCCATACACATATGATGTTCCTTGACCGAGCAATCTTCCTTGCGGTTCCTCAGGAGATATCAATCTCGTCGCTTCAAATGATTTCCCTACAAAAGATGAAGGTCGGTGAAGAAGCAGGGTGCAAAGAGCGATGAAAATACAAGCAAACGAGATGGAGAACAACAACAAAGATACATGTCTCTTCTGCATATTGTTCTCTCCACTTTTCTCCTTTAAATATTTTCCTTTTCAGATCCACAGAAACAGAGTTCATCAGATCAACACAAATCGCAGAGAAGAATGCAAGACTGTATTCATCCTGACGGGTGCGCCATCTGGTTTTCCCGCAATCTTCTTTTCCTCATGACCGCCTTTGCAATCTCGCCATAGATGATGATGGTCGAAGACACGAGGAGGATCACCACCCAATCCCCTACCGACAAGGTCACTGTCGAGAAGATGCCTTGCATGAAAGGCACATACACCACAAGCACCTGCAATGCGACAGAGAAGAGCACAGCGAGGAGAAGAAGCCGGTTAGAGAAGAATCCCATGCTAAAAAGGCTCTCTCTCTTGCTCCTGCAGTTGAACACGTTCATCATCTGAAAGATGACAAGCGTGCAGAAGGCGACAGTGCCTGCGCGAAGCGGATCATGCCGATAGGCAAGGAAGACAGAAATCGTCCCAAGGGCGATGAGCGCCCCTGAAGGAAGCCAGGAGAAGAACACCTGCCGCGTGATGATCCTTCTCTTCGGGTCTCTCGGATGCTTTTGCATGATGTTCTCCTCAGGAGGATCAACCGAGAGGGCAAGCGCAGGAAGGACATCAGTCCCGAGGTTCACCCACAGGATCTGCGTCGCCGTGATGATGACAGTCCCCGGAGGGAACTTCAGGAACGCTATCGCGATCATGCCGAGGAACACGGTCAGCAATTCCCCGATATTGCTCGTGAAGATGTACGTGAGGAATTTCTTGATGTCTGCATAGATCGCCCTTCCCTCCTTCACCGCAAGCACGATCGTGGCGAAAGAATCATCCATCAGCACCATGTCTGACGCTTCCTTCGACACGTCAGTCCCAGTGATGCCCATGGCGATGCCGATATCTGCCCTCTTGATCGCGGGAGCGTCATTCACCCCGTCACCAGTCACTGCGACGATCTCGCCCATGCCTTTGAGCAGAGTTACGATCCGCATCTTATGTTCCGGATTCACCCTGGCAAAGACCACCTTTCCGCATAGCATCTTGGTGAGTTCATTGTCTGGCATCTTTGACAGCATCTCTCCGGTGACCACAGGAGTCTCCTCATCAGCGATGCCAAGCTCTTTTGCGATGGCTTTCGTCGTCACGCCAAAATCGCCAGAGATCACAAATATCCTGATGCCCGCGTCCTTGCACAGGCGCACAGCATCAAACACCTCTTTTCTCGGGGGATCGATCATCCCCTGCAAGCCTATGAACGTCAGTCCGCTCTCGAGAGCGTCACACGTGCTATTCTTGATAGTCTCCTCTGTGCCGCTGACCTTCTTGCATGCAAAAGCGAGCACGCGTAGCGCACTTGTCGCCATCTCCTCATTCTTTGCAAGGATCTCCTTCTTCATCGCAGGAGTGAGCTTGCACGGCTTTCCTTTCACGATTGCCTTGTCGCAGCGCAAAAGCACCTGGTCTGGCGCTCCTTTGATGATCAACTGATGCCCATCCTCGAACTTGTGCACCGTGCTCATCATCTTCCTCGCAGAATCAAAAGGGAGCTCGTGGATGCGGACGTGGGATCTTTTCGCAAGGTCGTGGGACATGCCATATTTTTTTGCGCTCACGATCAATGCTCCTTCAGTCGGGTCGCCGATTATCTTGTTCTCTGCAGTATGCTCTGCATTATTGCACAGAATCCCTGAAAGCAGCAGGAGCTCGAGCGTGTCATCGGAAAAAGGAGTTCCCTTGTGCATGAACACGCCTGTAGGCGTGTAGCCGATGCCTTCCACGTCGACCATCTTCCCGTCGACAAACACCTTGGTCACCGTCATCTCA
>JAGVFV010000166.1 GCA_020057445.1 archaeon
ATTCAGCTTTTAAACGATGCTCATACTGGTCGGTGATTGTTTGTTGGTTCATTCAATTTTCTGACCAGTATACCTATTTATTCCTTTTGGGATGCGCCCCATTCGTGGAAAGGTTAATAAATCTCGAAAGATTCCCCTGTACAATGAGAACTGATAAAGTCGTCATACACGGAACGCTCGAGAACATCACCACTGTCGAATATTCCCGACATCAGAATACCGTACAGCTCGAAACCACATTTGTCATCAAGAACGACGACGTACAAACGACACATACCATGCCCGGACTTGTCCTTCCTGATTCAATAGGGCATAAAGTCGAATACACTGTCACAGCGATCTTAGGCCCTCAAATTTCAGACGGCTACACTGTTCCGCCCCCCCCTTTCCTCGGACAAAAACACACGCTGTTGGATATCGCGCTCAATAGGACCTACGAAGGCATCTCCAGAGGATGACAGGACTACAGAACCATCTCTCATAATCCTGTGACAGGCATTTCTTTACACAAGGAAGCCATTTAGAATTCCCGAAACGCATAGTCCTTGCCCTTTTTCCCCATGTTGAGCAGGATGCCCTTCTTCTGGCGCACATGCGCTGCGAGGACCTTTCCGATGAAGATGACATGGTCCCCGCTTAGTATCTTCTTTTCAAGCATGCATTCGAAGTTGATGGTCGCCTTTGCAAGAAGCGGCGACCGTACAAACCTGGCTTTCTTGGTCGCCACCTTTGACGTCTTGAACTTATCGACATCAGATCCATGGACAGATCCGAAAAGATGGACTGTCTTCTCCAATTCCTTGTTCGGCACTGCTATGACAAACTCCTTGCTCTGCTCTATCAATGTATGGGTATTGCCTTTCTTTGAGAGCGCGACCGCAAAAAGAGGAGGATCCATGGAACATTTCATGTTCCATCCGGCCACCATGCCGTTCGGATCGCCATCCTTATCGACAGAGATGACAAAGACACAAGACTCAGGCTTGAACAGGCGAAATGCCTCTTTCACAGGAACTTCATTCATAGTATATCATTTTTCTCTGATTATAAAAATATTATGGAATGCGCGTCATTACAAAAAACTCTCTCTAAAACGTTTAAGCAATGCTCACTTATTCAAAAACGCATTATGTCGTGCGCTGTATGTCATACGCTGTCATCTTTCTGTTTTTTATTATTGATTAATCAACATATTTAACATTCTATAAATTGTATAATCAATATATCTATAAATCAATAGATTTATCGTACAACATATTTTTCCATCTATATATCTGACAACCAATATATTTATATACTCCATCGTCGAACAGCACAGGAATGGAAAAGAGCCCCTTGAAGACCGAATTCAAGGGATTTTTATCATTTTTGATACTCCATGAACTGGACCAGAAGCCACTCTCAGGAGAGGACCTGGCAAAGAAGATAGGAAAGAGGAAAGGAAGCCAGCTCACGCCAGGGACGATCTATCCCACGCTCAAGAGGCTACGCAAGCTCCACCTCGTGAAGTACAAGAGGTTCGGGAGGAGGAAGGTGTACGAGCTCACGCCAGACGGGAAAAAAGAGCTCAAGAGCACCTACAGGATCGTCGGTACCTATTTCCAGGGGCTGAGCAGGTTCCTGAAAGCAGGAAGATAAAAACCTATAAGCAGTGCCAATACTATTCAAGGGTTCGTCAAAAGCCAAAGAAACGAGCCCGAAGCGTCGTGAATTTTTGGGAAAAACAGTGTCGGGAAAGCTCCTTTCACGTCCGCCAAGGCGGGGGAGGGGCCAGTTTTTCCCCGGAGCATTCTATTAGTCGATTTTTACCGAAGGTATCAGTGATAGCTGACCAGATCCGTCTGGAAGGACGATACCAATCAAACGGAACGCTTCACAGAAGACTTAAAAATGACCTCATATTCATTAAAAAGGTTTAAATAAATCAACCATAATTATCTGATTATTCGGAG
The DNA here is from genome assembly GCA_020057445.1 of archaeon. Taxonomy (GTDB): domain Archaea; phylum Nanobdellota; class Nanobdellia; order Woesearchaeales; family JAHJEM01; genus JAHJEM01. The sequence continues at coordinate 1,953 of JAGVFV010000166.1, forward strand.
GTCAAATAATGGTAAACACAAAATGCCCTTTCTGTAAAGCAGTAAATCAAGGTGCACCGCTTACCAAACTTGCATGTGTTCTGCACAATTCACAAGTGTATGAATGCTCATGCTCAGCGTGCGGTGCGATTTTAGGATATGTTGCAGTTTGACAAGATTTCAGCACCTCATAATAGTTGCTCACTTTGTCGTACAATCAGCAATCCTTTTATACTTGATTCGCTTTCTCTTACCAGGGTGATTATGATGGAACGTGATGATAAACCGCACGAGAGCCGATCTCGAAGGCCTTTCCCAACAACTCCAGACATTGTCGATGACCACAAATCAATCTTCGGCAGGGAACCCCGCAAGGATTGGAGGATGGGAGTGACGCTCGAAGCTGTCCTGCAAAGCAACCTGGTCAAGGTAGATCCTAATGTCACCGTGACCCCTGTCAAAGGAGCATACGAGATCATGCTGTCAGATAAGATATGCTATGAGAAAGCAAACGACCGGATCCAAAGTGTCGTCAAGCACTACATCGGTTTTCTTCCTGAAAGTTTCGAAGTCGAACGCATGCCAGGAGGATACAGGATCATCATCTAAAAGTTTTAAGCAAAAACAGCACATTTTTGCATCACAAAGATTATATAGGAGTTCTGTCGTACAATATACATTGTAGGTCACACATGACAGATAATATTGCATCCCAAACGCCTGATTCAGCCATTGTCGTCAAGAAGATCACGACAGAGCTCAGGATCCAGGGAAAAAGCCCGAAAACCATCAGGAACTACGTGTTTTACAATGTAGACCTGCTTGAGCATGCCAAAAAGGGCCATCTTGAGGTGAATGAGGATGATGTCAAAGAATACCTCGCCTATCTCCTCACCGACCGAGGAAACGACCCTGCCTCTGTAGCCCTGGCGCGGTCAGCCCTAGCCTACTTCTACGACAGGATACTCAAGAAGAACATCCTGACCAACATCCAGACCCCAAAGAAGCAAAGGAAGCTTCCCGACATCCTGAGTAAAGATGAAATCATGAGCATGATCGACAAGGCACCCTCACTTCGGACAAAGCTTGCCATAGAACTGATGTACGCTTCCGGCCTTCGGGTGTCAGAAGCAGTCAAGATCAGATGGCAGGACCTTGATGTCGCAGAGAAGATCGGAAGCCTGAAGGCTGGAAAAGGAGGAAAAGACCGCCTCTTCATCATCTCCAACAAGTTCTTAGAGGATCTTAAAACCTATAAGCAACAGAACCAAGGAGCCTATATCTTCGGCATAGACACACCCCTAACAGCCCGCACACTCCAAAGAGACATCAAGGAGGCAGCAAGGATCGCAGGCATAAAAAAAGACGTCCATCCCCACCTGCTTCGGCATTCCTTCGCCACCCACCTCCTCGAAGCAGGGACAGACATCAGGGTCATACAAGAACTCCTCGCGCACTCGAACCTCGCGACGACACAGATCTACACCCACATATCAAAGACCATGCTCAAAGGAGTGAAAAGCCCGCTGGATTAACGTCTGGAGTGTAAAATTGACTCATCAGGAGGCCAGGATTCGTTCGCTCTCTCTTCCAAAGTGATCTTGATACTTGTCACATCCTTGATTTCATATATTTTTTGCACAGCAGATACGCTTAAGAATTTGCTATCTGCACGAAAATAGAGAGAATAGGAACTTCCGAGAGGCAAGTTTTCGACAACGACAGAAAAAGTCTCTCTGGAGGGCATACCCCCATATCTCAATGATAGCAGCAAATTGCCTTCTATCTTTTCCCCGACAAGAACTTCGATTAATTCAGGTGTTTTCATCCTTTCAGGAATTCATTCTTCATTTTAAACTTTTCCAGCACTTGTCACAGAAATGCTCTTCTGCCATCTTGTCTTTCAGGTCTATCCAGACATGCCATGCTTTTGCATCAGGAAGCATATGATAGCATAAGTCACATGAGAATCGCTTCTTCTCGACGGCAAACGTCCAGGCGGAAGCGATGCCTTTCATGATCTCCAAATTCCTTCCTGAATAAGAGAATCCAGGATCTTCCCGGTGCAATGACCCTTCTTTTGAAGGAATCTTCAGCATTCCCGTCTTAAATTCCTCTTCACACGCATCGCAGAAATGGATCGGCGTGAGAACGCCGCCGCTGTGCAGCCAATGATGCCATGCGGATTCCATGTACTTTTGGCAGTTTGCGCAGCGG
>JAGVFV010000121.1 GCA_020057445.1 archaeon
AAAAGGACGGCCTCGTCGAACAGAAGAGAAAACGGTATTCTTTGAAGAGATAACAGCCTGCCGAGCAGTTTCCATCTATGAAGTGCCCTCCTCAGAAACCAGTTTACTCCCATTCGACATTGGGCATCTTCTTCGTCGCTATCAGGATCCAGTCCACAAGCCACCAGATGAGCAGTCCGCCAAGCGTGAATAGCTTGAGCAGTCCGCGTCCGACCTGTCCCATCATGAACCGGTCGACACCAAGCCAGCCAAGAACTATGGACATGATGAGAGTCAGAGGCCAGTTCAGCTTCGGATCCTTGCCTCCTGGCTGCCTTGCCCCGCATTGGGGGCATGCTGTTGCCGTGTCGCTGATCTTCTTCCCGCATTCCCTGCAGTGTACCATGACCATGATATGATCAGGACGATCCTCTTTATAAATTTTTGGCAGGTCACAAGGCAGGAGCAACTATTTGAGGTGCGTGTCCATTGGTGACTGTTCCCGCCTGAGAACAAGTGCCAGGCAGCAGGATTTTCTTGAGATATCTGTAAACTATGGCTGGTCGTCTATATTGCCTAAAGTTATTGAAGTAAACATGACATATGCATCCAGTATATTGATAAACCTGCAGGGAATTCTCCCTGAAATGATTGATGAAGAGTATATAGGCCGCGTCGAAGCGATTATTGATTCTTTAGATAAACGAATAATCAGGCCGGATGCGTATTCTGCATTTCTATTGAATCTGGAAAAGCATGAGTTGACACTCAGCCTCCTTTCAGCTCCATTTTTCGGAAGTCCTCCACACCCTCTTGACCCTTTGGGTCTTCTCGAAAATCTATTGAAGATGCCTGGACCTATTCTTAGCATTAAAGAGGAGTCTACATACATATCAACTGTTTCTTCGCATTTCCTCAAATCAGTGCGAAATGGTTATGGCCAGATATATTTGGTGACAGGATCGATGCATCCAGACATTTTCGGAAAAGATCTTTCCGAGGAGATATTGGAGAAGTTAGTTCAAGGTTCAAGAGTGAAAGTCATCGCCGGGCCACTTATCCTTGTTGACGAAAATGGGGACAATCCTGTGCTCGATTTACTAGGCACTGCAGGATTTGAATTGGGAGTCAGCAAGGTCCCCTGGCAGACCAAGGGCGCTTTTTCGGAAAATGACTCATTCATGTATTTCCAAAGGTATGAGTCTGACGAATTCCATATGTTCGCTTATGAGTCGATGAATAATTCCACCTTCAACTATGTGAAACATGAGATCATCAGGAAGAAAGAGTGCATCTCTATGGTAACCTCTCGGGACCAGATTGCAGGCCGCGTTCTTCCGCCAGGAGAATTTTGGAGCAAATTAGAAAGAGACCTGAAGAACCCGAGATTTGACGAAATGCCCCGCTCCATGCGGAATTTTTACCTGGTATCAACACTGGTGCGGCTCTATGATGCTGACAAAGTTGCTGTCGAATCTTTCTTACAGCATGAATCTGACCGTGCTTGACAATAGACGACCAATGCACATGGTAAGAATTTCTAAGATGCGAAAAAGATTCGACGAGCTACCGGGAAAAATGGGACTGATGCACCGGCCGGGATTCGAAATTCCGAACGCTCAGTCCCAAAGCGTTTCCCGGATCAAAGGCTCTCTTTACAAGCAGATGCCTGCTCGCATGGAAGGCCTCTATCCTAGCCATTAGACTACCGGTGCGTAATGGAATTGTGGCGAGGGTTCATTTATAAAAGTGACGAAATGGGAAGGACAAAGCAAGCATAATATCCGACATGATTTATATTTATCACTTAATAATGATAAAAATAGAAAGATTTTTATATTTGGGGGATCTTCATGTGTTTCATGGCTGCTGAAATTATCCGTGGAGACGCATTTGTAGCATATGCCCAGGTCACTCTGAGGGAGAAAAAAAAAGCCATCTGGGATCAGTTGAAAGAGGAATCGTTTGGAGCTTGCGATACCTTGGGGATTCCCATCAAGATAAACTATAAGCTCTCAGGAGGTCCCGAACCAGATATCTGCGTCGTATTCCAACCGCGAACGACGCATCCTGGGGCAAACCCTGTTGTCTTAACAGGTACTGTGGACAGAGAAGACGAACTCCTGCCGTTGTTCGACCGATTCGCGAAGCCCAAGAGCATGGAAGCATACCACGCGATTCTTGCAGAGCTCCAAGACATCCACACCCATTGGGATGAGTATTGGAGAGAAGGATATCTGCCTCCGTCAACGGTTTGAAATCTTGCTTGTGCTGTTTTCTTCGGCATGCCAAATACATGTCAAGTATCTGCTGCATATTTCTGAGTCATCTATTGGCAGGCTTCAAAGTCAACACGAGACTTCCAGTGCAACATGCTTTGCGGGATCGGAATCATTTATAAAATGCGTTGGCAGATGATTATTTTCACTATGGCAAATAAATAGCCAATATCGAAAAATCACCACTAAATGATGGTAAAAAGCGAAAGATTTAAATAGCTGAAATGCTAGGGAATTGAGTATGACATTACCAGAAAGGATCATGGGAGAAGAGGCACTGACAGTCTATATTAAAGAGACATTAGGTCCTGAAAAAGGGCGATTAGAAGGAGAGCTGGATAAAGAACTATTGCGAGAGACAGTCGGTAAAGGGGTGCCCTTGTATATCGACGGGATTGCCATACATGCGGGAAAGACTCTTCCGAGCACGACTCCCATCGTCGTCAATAATGATGACCCGCAGTCTCTCAATGATGCGTATTCTCGGTTTGCACCGGCAGTCTGGAGAAAATATCAGGCATTGCTTGGCCGGCTGCAGGACCTAAGCGATCATTGGGATAAATATACAGAACAAGGATATGTTCCTTCTTCGCCAGAATAATCCTTCTCCTGAACTGGCCTTCACTTGTATAAAACCTGACCATTTTTCTTGACAATGGCAAGAGAACCCATCTGCATCTGCGCCTCTGTCTTTTGTGTCATTGTCTTTTCATCTTGAAAATCAGCTGATTCCAACGTTTGCATAAATGAGTGCATAACTTCTTCGCCGCATGCAGCTCCGACGCAACCGCCGACGATTCCGCCTATTGCTCCACCCCATGGCCCGCCGGTGAGGAGGGTTCCTCCGGCTGCTCCGCACTTTGCTCCGATGCATACCCCTGCAAGCATGCCTCCTTGTCTCATGGTCTCTCCGATGACTGCATCTTCCCTTTGCCCTGCTGGCGCGCTTTCTGCGGCCCTTGCAATATCGCTTGCTGCAAATGCCACGATGATTGCTGGTCCTCCTCTCTTTGCTGCATTTTCAACACCTGCAGGAAGTCTTGAGAAAAATGCAGTATCTAGCGCTTTAAGGATTTTGGATCGTGTTCCTTTCGGTAGCAATGATAGATGTTTCGGTACTGTTATAGTCCTGCCGGAAATCGGATCCCGCAAGGGCAATCCTGTCAGCTTATCCATCAACAATACTCCTTCTTTGACAGATTTTCCCTCTTCAAAACCCATCTCTGTCGCAAGGTGGATCAGTTCTGTGGGTTTCATCTGTTTCCTGTTCTCGAGCAATTCCCGTGCAGGATTGACTGGTTTTGCTGCTTCTCCTTCAGGATCGATAAACCGGAGCGGATTTCCAGTCGCATAATCGTATGACGCAGGAGTAGTTTGCAATGGATCGATGGAGAGGAACCGTCCCGCCCTCTGGTCATAATACCTCGCACCGAAATACATGAGCCTGCCGTCGTCCTCTTTTCCTGTGAAGGTATACCTCTGCACGCTTCCATAATTGCTCTGCTTGGAAAGTGTCTTTCCGTACGGGTAGGTCTGCGTCTTGCTTTGGAAGACGCCTGTCTGGTCTGTCGTGAAGGAGATGGTACTGATGTGGTCCTGATAGTGATACGTCGTTCCTGATTGCGATCTTGATGCGACAAGCTTCTCTCCATACACGTAGGTCGTCTCTCTTATCGTCGTGAGCGGCGCTGCAGGTGGTTGTGCACTCTGGGTTTGTATGACCTGCTGGTATGATCTGCCTGCTTTCGCATTTCTGATACCTGAATCGGCATCTTTGGTGATGATGACAATGCTGAGAGAATGATAAGTGGGATGGCAAGGAGTGCATAATAGTGCTGTTTTCTCATCTGCTGCTTTTTCCGTGTTTGCGTTATATAAATATTACGGAAGAGAGGTCGCATTGAAAACTTCCCTTCGGGAAGCCGGTAGCAGCTTCTCGCCATCTGCGCTTCTCCACACACATCCGGTGCACCCCGAGGGGGCGTCCCCCGCACCTCATCGGATTTGGATTTTTGTCATGGCTCGACTTATGCTGCTACCGGAACTTTTCAATGCGACCGGAAGAGAATAGATTTTTAAGGTAGATGCGTTTTTGGCCAGTCATGAAGATCGTCACGAAGAGATTGGTGCTACGCGACCTGAGGAAGTCAGATGCCAGTTCTATTGTTGAATATGCGGGCAATCTGAATGTCACGCGACACCTGCTCGTCGTCCCTCATCCCTATTCGATAAAGGATGCGAAGAAGTTCATCACAGCATCTATGAAGTCTGCGAAAGTGAAGAAGAGGAAGGGCTACAGCTTGGGCATCACGCTCAAAGGGACCGACAAAGTGATCGGCGTGATTTCCCTTTCAGATGTCGACTTGTTTCAGGGGACAGGGACGATTGGTTATTGCCTTGCGGAGGAGCATTGGCGCAAGGGATATATGACAGAGGCCCTGACCGCCATGATTGATTTCGCCTTCAAGAAGCTTTCGCTCCGTCGCTTGGACGTGTGCGCGTTCACGGAGAATGAGGCGTCAAATGCCCTCATAAGGAAATTCGGCTTCACTCATGAAGGAACGATGCGCAAGAACGTGCGCTGCAAGGCCACGAAAAAGGTCCATGACGAGCACATATACGGCCTGCTTAAAGAGGAATGGCAGAGGAAGAAACCATGAACAAGCTCGTCGCTATCGTCGGCATGACCGGGTCGGGAAAGACCGAGGCTGCGGATTATCTGGGGAAGAAGGGATTTCATTTCCTTCGCATGGGCCAAATCACCCTTGATGAGGTGAAGAAGCGGGGACTTGCTCCGACAGAGGAGAATGAACGTCCGATACGGGAAGAGTTCCGTCGTGTGCATGGCATGGGCGCGTTTGCCATCCTCAACCTGCAGAGGATAGACTTGCTCCTCAAGCAAGGCAATGTCGTCATAGATAACCTCATGTCCTGGGAAGAGTACAAGGTTTTTGAGGAAAAATATAAAGAAAGCTTCTTCTGCATTGCCATCATCGCCTCTCCGAAAGTGAGATATGCGCGACTCGCTGGCAGGAAGTATGATCCTGTGAAGGACCCGAAGATGCGCCACCGCGAGGCGACGTATGAGCAGGCGCGCTCACGCGACTTTGCGGAGATAGAGAAGATAGACAAGGGAGGCCCGATCGCGATGGCACACTTTGCAATTATCAATGAGGGGGCACGGGAAGAATTGTTTGTGCACCTTGACCGTCTGTTATCAGTCATTTCAGCTGGTTCTTGAAGTTTTTACGAAAATGTAGTCTTCGATATGCACTTTCGAGATGGCGCGCTCCTTGTTGAGCGCTGCGAGAACCATCTGCACGAAAGCGTCTATGGATGCAGAAGATATTTTCGTGGCATTGTCATGGACAAGGACGTAGAGCCGTCCTGGTTTATGGCCTGTCATCTCTTCTTCTGTCTTGAAGACGTATTCTATCTGCAGTCGGGCATTCTCTCCTGATGGGAGATTGAGTGCCGCGCGTCCGCAGAGATAATGCTCTCTGTATTGCGCTGATCCTGTGAACGATGCAAGAAAGGAATCAAGTGTCGGTTGCATCTTCTTCTCAAGGAGCGGGTTGACTTCCATACCGATCGCGACGATAGTGCTTTCTTTTTCAGAATGAGGGATGTCTGCGCTTATCCGCTTCCCTCTGTATTCTTTAACCATGTTATTACTTAGAAGTGGATATTATATTTTTAAATGTTTCTGAATGGGCTGGAAAAGGATTTAAATAAGGTGATATTTTCATCTGCACTATGAAAAAAGCAGCGCTGCTCTTGATCCTGTTCCTTACAATAAGTTTTACTCTTGCAGAGGTAGAGGTTAATCCCCCTGAAGCGAATGAAGGGCCTTCGCAGGTGACTGTCGGCCTTTTCATCCTGAACCTGGGCAAGTTTGACGTCGCCACAGGAAGCTATACTGCTGATTTCTATCTCTCGCTGACCTGTGAGGAAGAATGCGACCCGACAGGCTTTGAGTTCCTGAACGGCCGCGCAGCAAGCGTCGACAGGATCATCGATGAGCCGAATGAGAAGTTCTACCGCATCCAGGCGAACCTCGCAAGCCAGGTGGACCTGCGAAAGTTCCCTTTTGACCGGCAGAGGATGCAGATCATCCTAGAAGACAAGAAGATGACGACAGATGAGCTCGTGTATGTGGCTGACATCGAGACGAGCGGCATCGACGAGAATATCGCGTTCACAGGATGGAACCTTGACCGGTGGAACGCAACTGTCGTAGAGCATGACTATCCCATCTACGATGAGACCTATTCCCAGTATGTGTTTGCAGTCGACATATCGCGGATCGCGTTCAATTCTTTCATGAAGACCTTCCTCCCGGTGTTCTTCATCGTCCTCATCATGCTCTTCAGCTTTGTGATGGATCCGGATAAGATAACGACGAGGATCGCGATGGCGGGTTCCGCCCTGATCGGTGCGGTGATGTTCCATATCTCCATCTCGAACCAGATCCCACCTGTGGGATACTTGACGTTTGCGGACAAGTTCATGATCCTGACGTATTTCGTCATCCTCCTGACATTCATCATGAACATCATACTGCTTGAGTACGCGGAACGGAAGAAGCAGGAGCTCGTGCACAAGATCCATACGCGCACAGAGTATGCCGTGTTCATCATCGTCCCCCTGCTCTATCTGCTCTTCTTCCTCCTGTTATAACAAAGTATTTATTGCAGATCGCGCATTATCTAATAATGAGATTATTATTGACCTCTAACGGGATCGCGAACAAATCTATCGCGAAAGTGCTGCGCGGTTGGGTGAAGGATATCAGGTTCGCATTCATCCCGACTGCGGCAAATATGGTCGATGGGGATAAGCACTGGCTCATCACAGACCTTGTCAATTGCAGGAAGCTTGGACCTGTTGATATTGTCGATATCGCTGCTGTTGGAAAGAAGACGTGGCTGCCTCGGTTGAAGAAGGCAAACATCATTGTGGTCGGGGGAGGGGACACGAAGTATCTGATGTCGTGGATGTCAAAATCAGGACTTAAGAAAGAGCTTCCCCGTCTCCTGAAAACAAGAGTGTATATGGGTATCAGCGCAGGAAGCATCATCACTGGCAAGACCTTGAATGCGAGTTCAGAATTCTTGTATGATACAAAGTACGGAGCAAGAGTGGCAGGGCTTGGCCTCGTCGATTTTGCCGTGCGTCCCCATCTCAATTCTCCCTCTTTTCCAAAGGTGAAAGACAAGGTTCTCAAGAAGCTTTGCCTCAAGTTCGATTGCACCCTCTATGCAATCGACGATGAGACAGCAATCAAAGTCGAGCACGGAAAACCTTCCGTCGTGTCAGAAGGAAAGTGGATTCTGTATCCGAAAAGACGATTGACGGAAAAACGTTTGACGGAATTTGAGACAAAAATTAGGGTGAAAAAGTTTACAAGAAAAAATCTCAGGTTTTGAAGGTCATTTCTTCGCATCCTGCCAGAGGTGGTCGAAGATCATGTTCTGTACGTCATGGAATTGCTTGTCTGTGATGATGTATCCTCTCGGATTTTCATCATAGCTGACGAAAGAGACCTTGTTCTGGTAGATGAACGTCGCGACATGCGTGACATCGATTCCCGGGAGGAATCTGAATTCTGAATTGCTCACGACAGATCGCTTGATGAATCTTCGCTCCTCAGGCGTGTCAGAGAGGATGGTTTCTGTCTTGACCTGTTGTTCTTTTTTCTTGCGATAATAGACAGTGGCGAAGCTCTCTGAGAAAGTGATCCATCTTTTTCCTGCTCCGACGACCTTGACAACCTGGTTTGGCGCGCTCAAGAGGTCATTCGTGATGGTCTTGACTCCGTTCCTTCCTTCGAAGAATTCTACCTTGTGGAACAAGGGAATCGTTTTTCCGATTTTTTCAAGATCGTTGATGATCCCTTCTATCTTTGCCTTTTTTCCTTCGAGGATATTGAGGAATTCCCGGGGGGGCACTGCCCGAAAGACCTTTTCCTTCCCTGTTATGGTCTCAGACATGATTCCTTTTTTCACCAAAGCATCCGCTATGCCGTACACAGTTGTCCTGATGATGCCTGTCTTCTTTGCGATATTCTTGACATTCAAGCAGCCATGGGAAAGGCAGGCGAGATAAACTTGTATTTCATGGTCATCAAGTCCGAGTTCCTTGAGTTCATTGAATTGTTCCATATTTGTCGGATTTCGACAAACAACATTTATATACTTATAGAACTATCATATAGTAGTAAAAATTAAAATAAAAGAGGTGTTTACGATGAAACAAGAGATCAAGCGTGGAAGTTTGGAAGACGAAGTCAACTTGACGAAAGAACAACGTGATGAAGTTGAATCGAATAGGATATTGAGCAGAAATCAGCAGTATTTAGAAAAGTTGCAATATCGTAAAAAAGAATCGGGGAGGGAAATCTTTTATGCCTTTGCACCGCAGATTGTCATGTTCGGAGCGAGCATTGCCTCACTGCTCACAGGGATGAAAATGGAAAATGAGACGTTTGCCGCGATGGGTTCTTTTGGTCTCATATTAAGCTCGGCAATAAGCATCTATTATACTCCGTATCAATTTATCTGCGGCAACTTATCCCATGGGGAAATGAGTAATTATAGGCGAGAAGCGGAAGATGTCCGTCGGATGAAAAGATGGATCAAGAGTGTCGGAAAAACGAGGGATTATCAGGCTGAACTGTATTGGGCGAATCATGATAGGTTCACTGTCTGAATGAGCGATGTATTACCTGAAAGGTTGAGATCAAAAGTCAATGTATTGCCTTGTCGATTGCTAAACCTTTATAAATCGTCTTTTATTCGTATTCTCCATGGTATTGGATAAGCTTTCAGATTCCCTCAGGGAGACGCTGAAGAAGATTACGAAGGCGGTCTTTGTGGACGAGAGGCTGGTGAATGACCTGGTCAAGGATATCCAGCGGGCTCTCCTGCAGGCTGACGTGAATGTCAAGCTTGTCTTCGAACTTTCTAATAGCATAAAGGAACGCGCGCTAAAAGAAGAGCCTCCAAAAGGCCTTACGCAGAAGGAATTCCTCATCAAGGTAGTCTATGAAGAACTGGTGAAGTTCCTCGGAGGCGAGGGCGCGAAGATCCAGATAAAGGGAAAGCCCTTTGTCATCATGCTCGTCGGCCTCTTCGGCTCAGGAAAGACGACGACCTGCGGAAAGCTTGCGCTCTATTACAAGAAGCGCGGCCACAAGGTCATTCTCCTTGGCACTGACACGTGGAGACCTGCGGCTCTCGACCAGCTCGAGCAGCTTGGAGCTCAGGTGCAGGTGCCTGTGTACGGCGACAAGAAATCCAAACACCCGACAGACATCATCAAGAAATACAAGAAAGAGATAGAGGACGCGGACATCGTGCTCGTCGATACCGCTGGCCGTGATGCGCTGTCCGACGAGCTCATCACAGAATTGAAGGATATCAACAAGGCGATCCACGCGGACGAGCGCCTGCTCGTGCTCTCGGCAGACATCGGCCAGGCTGCGGAGAAGCAGGCAAAGGCATTCCACGACGCAGGAGCGATCTCCGGCGTGATGATCACAAAGCTCGACGGCACTGCAAAAGGCGGAGGGGCGCTTATCGCCTGCTCTGTCACAGGATCTCCTGTGAAGTTCATAGGCCTTGGAGAGAAGATAGAGGACATCGAAGAGTTCCGGCCTGAGGGTTTTGTCGGCCGCCTGCTCGGTATGGGAGACTTAGAGTCTCTTCTCGAGAAG
>JAGVFV010000186.1 GCA_020057445.1 archaeon
CGCTGATGCGCACATGGCCTTGAAGTATTTCTTCGCGTGTTCGCTCTGTGCGGGCGCGTAGATGAGGTCTTTGTCTGGGAGCTTTTCCCTGATGTCGGGGAATGCGTCTTCCATGATGCGGATGTAGTCGGAGCAGACCTGGTGGCCAAGGCCCCTGCTTCCGCAGTGGATCATGACGACGACCTGGTTCTCCCTGAGGAGCTTGAACGCGTTCCCTATCTTCTTGTCGAATATCTTGTCGATGAACTGCACCTCGAGGAAGTGGTTGCCGCTGCCAAGCGTCCCTATCTGCGTCCGTCCGCGCTCTTTTGCCTTATGGGACACTTCTTTTGCGTCTGCGAATGCGTATGAGCCTCCTTCTTCACAGAAGGTGAGGTCTTCTTTTACGCCGATGTTGTGTTCAACGCACCATGGCGCGCCCCTGTTGAGCACGTCGTCGAGTTCGTCGAAGGTGAGCTTGAGCGATGCCTGTCCTCGCATGCCGCAGGGGACGTTGCGAAAGAGCGTGTCAACAAGTTCCTTGATTTTCGGCATGACTGTGTCTTTGTCAAGGTTTGTAGAGAGGAGTCGCACTCCGCAATTGATGTCGAATCCGACTCCGCCAGGGCTGATGATGCCTGTCTCGGCGTCAAACGCTGCGACACCGCCTATGGGAAAGCCGTAGCCGACATGCATGTCTGGCATGGCGATTGCGTGCTTGTAGATGCCAGGGAGGCTTGCGACGTTCTTTGCCTGGAGCATTGCTGATTCTTCCACCATGTTGAGGAGTTTCTCGTTGAGGAAGAAGACTGCAGGGACGTTCATCGTCCCTTCCTTGTCTAGCTGGTAGGAGTTTTCTGTCAGTTTCTTGAGTTTTTCTTTCATGGATATTTGGAGCAGTAGACGGTTTAAAAATGTTTGGACATGAAAAATGGCAAGTCTTCATTTCGCGATCTTTCGCCATTTGCCAGTCTGGCCGCAACATTTTAATAGACGAGACGCTCTTTACGCATCGGAGGGGACTGATGGACTTTTCGCAAGTTCACGAAGCTGAAGTTGCAGAATTTCTTGCAAGGGCGAGGAAGGGGCTGCGCTATGGCGAAGACATTTTCTTAGGTATATATGCGTTCCAGGAAGAGAAAGAGCCCCTCGATGTGCTGTGGGGTTTTTTTGAGAATGTGCTCCGGTTTGAGGAGGATAGACGTCCGTACGGCAAGTTCCTGATCAAGAAGGGAATCCTTGCGGATTTCCGGACAAGGATCACCATGCCTGGTTTCTTGGATGATTTCAGGGAGACAACAAAAGAGGCGACGTATCGGATGCTTGCATTGCATATCCCCTCGTCAGACATGTTCGAATTGATCGGGGCGGATCTATATACGAAGATGCTGTATTATAAGCTTCCGCGCATGGAAGGGCAGTTCCTGCCATCGCCAGAATCAGGGAATACGATCTTCCTCTTCATCAACCAGAGGAAAGAATTATCAGTGCTGCATACGATTTTTACCTGAGGTATGCGTTTGCATATTGTTCCAGCATCCTATGTGAGTTGAAGAATGATGCATTTATACCTATGCAGTTTTTTTTGATCTCTCGCCATTCGCCAGGTTTGTTATAGAATGTGTTGATGGGTACTGGCAATTTTTCATAGAGGGATGCTCTGTCCTGCTCATCTGTTGATAGGGATTTATCGCCAATCGCCCAACCTGTTATCCCTTCGAAGCAGCCTTCAAGCCACCAGCCATCGAGAGTGGAAAGCTGCGGCACACCATTGACCGCTGCCTTCATTCCAGAAGTGCCCGATGCTTCCATGGGCTTTCTGGGATTGTTCAGCCAGAGATCGACGCCGGATACCAAGAGCTTTGCTAATGCGATGTCGTAATTTTCAGGATAGACTATGCGGATCTTGTCGCGAAGCGCTTCAATATGCCGAAAAATGGTCTTGATCAATTCCTTTCCTGGCTCATCTTGGGGATGCGCTTTTCCTGCTTCCACTATCTGGAATGGCCCGACTTCATCATAGATCCTGATAAGCTGCTCATGATCAGAGGTAAGAAGATCTCCTCGTTTGTATGATGCTGATCGTCTCGCGAATCCTATCGTGAAGATGTCATTGTCAAAACCTGCATTGTATCTGGAATTGAGAACTGCATTCATGTCCATCTTTGCGAGCTTCTGGGCCGCATCGATCTCTTCTGCCGGGATGTTCAATGCATAACGCAGGGTCTGGGGATTTACTCTCCATGCAGGGATATGCTTATCAAAGACAGCCTGCATGTGTTTGCTTGCCCAGGTTGCGGAATGAATGCCATTTGTGATCGAATCAATAGGGTATTCAGGGAACATGTCCCTTGAGATCCTTCCGTGGTTGATGGCAACACCGTTTGGGTATGCGCTAAAATAGAGGCCAAGAAGGGTCATATTGAGGTATTCTCCCTCGACCAGGTGTCCTAGATATTCGTCAGGAAAGAAAGGGATGGCTTGTTTTATCTTCCATGCTGGATACTTGTCGTGTCCTGCAGGGACAGGGGTGTGGGTGGTGAAGAAGAGTTGATTCCTTACGATTTGATGAATTTCTTCTGCACTCAAGTTCCCATGTTCCTCTTTGGCCTTCCTGACCATTTCAGCGGCGATAAACGCCGCATGACCCTCATTGATGTGATGCTTGAATATCTTGTACCCGAGGGCATCGAGCATTCTTGCCCCTCCGATGCCAAGGAGGATCTCTTGTGCTAAACGATAATCCTTGTCCCCACCATAAAGATAATCAGTCAGGGTCCTATCATAAGGCGTGTTCTCTGGCAAATCAGTGTCAATGCAGATGATGGGACCTTTCCCGCCTGTACATCCCTTGATTTCATGTCTCCATGCGGTTCCAGTGACTTCTCTATCTTGAAGCGGAATCTTGATCTTTACGCCTGTCGGTGTCAGATGATCCTCTACTCGCCATTTGACAGGCTGGGCTATCTGCGTTCCGTCTGGGAGAAGTTGTTGATGAAAGTATCCTTTTCTGGGAAGCAGGGTGACGCCGACCATGGGGAACTGCATATCAGCTGCAGATCGTAACATATCTCCCGCGAGGATTCCAAGCCCTCCAGCAACAGTGGGTACGAGATCGTGGAAATGGATTTCGTTTGAAAAATATCCTATATAGCTGTTGGTCCTTCGCATTTCAAGGATCTTTTCAAGGTCCATAGGGAAAAGGTAAAAATCCCCTATTTAAAAATGCTACTACTATTTAATAACGATGTATGGCTGAACAGGGGAAAATGATGCAAGATGCGAACAGGAGACGGTTATTTAAAGTACGCATTGGACACGTATTGCTGCAGCATCCTGTGCGAATTGAAGAACGAGGCATTGACAGCGATGCTGGTTCTCATGATATCGACCCAGATGTCTGATTGCTTGTAGAAGAGAGGCACTATCTTTTCAAGTTGTTCGTAGAGCGATTGTCGGTGGGAAAGGTCATCGCCCGGTGTCGTGTCCCCTATAGCCCAGCCCGTCTTTCCTTCGATGTAGCCTTCGAGCCACCACCCGTCGAGCGTGGAGAGCTGGGGAACACCGTTATGCGCTGCTTTCATGCCCGAGGTGCCGCTCGCTTCCATCGGCGGGCGGGGAGTATTGACCCAGATGTCGCATCCTGAGACGAGAAGCCGTGCAGAGATCATGTCATAGTTGTCGAGGTAGACGATGCGGATGCGTTCCTTGAGCGGTTCCCTGATCTGGAATATCTTTCTGATCAGCTCCTTTCCTGGCTGGTCTTTCGCATGTGCTTTTCCTGCATAGATGATCTGGATGGGGCCTATGTTCTCGTGGATGTTGAGGAGCCGAGGTATGTCTGAGATGAGAAGGTCTGCCCGTTTGTAGGGTGTTGCCCGTCGTGCGAATCCTATGGTGAAGTAGTCGAGGTCAAATCCTGCGTTTTTCCGTGAATTGAGGAATTCGATGAGTTCTTCCTTTGCAAGCTGGTGTGCTGCGACAATCTCTTCCTTTGGGATATTTGCCGCGTATCGTAGGGAATGCGAGTCTTTTCGCCAGCCAGGGATGTGTTTGTCAAAGACTTTCTGCATGGGCAAACTTGTCCAAGTTGCAGAGTGGACCCC
>JAGVFV010000060.1 GCA_020057445.1 archaeon
CGGATGCTGCGCAGAGCCATTCGTCGAGAACGAGAGCATAGCAACCTTTGGCAGTTGACCAAACGTCCTTGCCGTCTTTGCCGTATCAAGGGCAACATCTGCAAGATCTTTCGCGTCCGGCTCGATCTCGACTGCGCAGTCTGCAAAGAAGATCAAGCGATTCTCCAGCATCATGAGAAACACACTGCTGACCTTGTGGAACTTCTCATGCGTCTTGATGATCTGGAGCGCAGGCCGAAGCGTGTGCGCTGTCGGATGAGCAGCGCCGGAAACAACACCATCCACCTCTCCCAGCTGGAGCATCATGGTCGCAAGATAGATAGGCTCCTGCAAGGTCTTATGCGCCTCTTCCAGGCTTATACCCTTGCCCTTACGAAGTTCATAGAGCGCATTCGCATATTTTGCATAGTCAGGACAGTTCTGCGGATCATGGATCTCCACTCCTTCCAGGTGGATGTGCAGCGTCTTTGCCTGGCTATGGATCTTTTCAGGATTTCCGATGATCACCGGCACTGCGATCTTCTGCTCCATGAGGACAGCGCATGCCTTCAGGATGCGGTCATCATCCGCTTCAGGAAATGCGATGCGCCTTCGAAGAGAAATCGCCTTTATTTTCAGGTCATCCATTAATGTTCTCATGATCAACACCTCTTTTCATCGTACTCGACATCACCCATTCCGCATACACATTATCTTCTTTATAAATTTTACTGAGGAAAACTATATAAACTATCCGCCCTTTCTCTATGTCATCCAGGCATAAGATCTTGCAATGCAACAATAACGCACAATGCCTGAGGACAATCTGCTGAAAAACGAGGTGTTATCATGTCCGAAATCGCATCATCATTGCCAAATCCCAGACAGTGGCTGCTCCCCACAGCGTTGGCAATAGGCATCTCTGCAAGTCTGCTTTTCTACATTTCCCGAAAGGCACACGAATATGACGTACCAACGTCACCATTTATCGTGTCTTCGGAGACCGCGCAATCCCTCGAGGTCATCAGCAGAGCTGCGTACGAAGCGCGGCCGTTCATGGTCTCTGTCGGAGAAAGGGCTATACCTTTTCCCTACGACATGCTTGCTGGAAAGGCAATTGTCGAGCGCAAGATCAGGTTCAGGTGTGGTGGCGGAGAGAAGAGAATGACTGTTCGGGGCGCCTCCATCGGCGGATCACTCGACGAATTCATCTCGGGAATGCAGCAAGGAGAGCATAACGCAGTGCAGGTCACTGCAGCCGACGGACTCTCCATGATTATTCCGAAAGATGCTGAAATCCTGATCTCTGCCTCTGAACAAAATGATGGCGGAAAACACGACACACCCTACGACGTCGTCGCCATCTCAGACAAGGTAGTGTATCCTCTTGATAGGGCAGTCAGTGTGCAGCCTGTTCAGAGCACCACATTTGGACCTTCCTCCAGCAATGCTGCATTGTTCAGCCATGTCTACACCCTCAGCGCCATCCTTCCAAGAGACATGCAAGAAGGCGAACGCATTCCATTGCGTAATCTCACAGCGCAAAGCGCCCTTCTCATCGCAGGGGACGGCTGGAAGAGAGTAATTAACGAAGATGTCCTTGATGGTGTCTATATCGTTCGTCATAATGGCCAGTATGATGTCGATGCCAAAGACCTCGGCCCCTCATTCCACGTAAAAGATGTAGAGCAAATTGGCCTGCAAGAACCTTTGCCGGAAAGGGATATGGTTCCGTGAGCCACTTCAGATGCACAAGAAGGTGAACACCCATGAACATCCAACAAGCATTGCAAACCGCGCTCGCTTTTGAGAAAAAAGGCAAGAAGATCTATACTGAAGCTGCTGAGAAGACCAAGAATCCTTTTGTCAAAGAAGTCTTTTCCTACCTTGCCCGGCAAGAAGAAAACCACGTCCAGGAACTTGCTGCTTTTATCGAAAAACACCACCCTGATATCAAGCTCGAAGGCGACACGCAAGAAGAGACCAAGCACTTCTTCACCATGACCGCCGACAAGTTCAATGAAAAACTCAAGGTCAGCAAGAAGGACCTCCAAGCATACGAGGCGGGCCTTGAGCTCGAAAGGTCAGCGTATGCATTCTACAAAAAAGAGCTCGAAGAAGCCCCCGACGAGAAGACCAGGCATTTCTTCACGTTCCTCATAGAGCAAGAATCAGCACACTATTCCCTGATCAGGAACGCGTACGACTACCTGAAAGACCCGGCGAACTTCCACATGGAAGAAGAAAGATGGATGTTTGAAGGGTAGCCTCATAAGCGCTTGATGATCTCATCAGCCAACCTGCCGATCGCATCAAGGTCCTCCTGCCGTGGCAAACCCTTGATGAGCAGCGTGGGCAGAAATTCTGCATTCAGGTTCTCCAGTTTTCCCTTGAACTCCAATTTATTACCCCACCCAGAGGAACCGAAGAAGCCGACAAGCTTTGCCTTCGGATGAAGCACATTCATATAATATAAGAACTGCTCAACGGTCGGATGCAACCCTGCCAGGAACTTCGGACTGCCGACTATTATCGTGGAAGCATCCACCATGTCAATGGCAAGTTCACCCACGTTCGCATCAGTCAAATTGACGTTCTTCACGACCATGCCTTGTATTTCCAGGGAAGAAGCGAGATGATCCGCGAGCACCTTCGTGCTCCCGTGCATGGACACATAGACGATGAGCACTTCTTTCTTGACCGCATCAGACGCCCAATCACTGTACGCGTCGAAGATGAACCGCGGCGTGCCATAGACAGGACCGTGGGATGGCGCGATGATATCGACGGAAAAATCCTTGAGCACGGCCATGGCATTATTCACTGCGGTGCGATACGGCATCATGATCTCTGCATAATACCTCTTTGC
>JAGVFV010000194.1 GCA_020057445.1 archaeon
AATGGGATGAACCTGTTTTTCGCTGAAGGATTGTCAGAAGGGACGCATGATTGGACTATCGAGTGTTTTGACAACCTGACATTTGCACAGGAGGAGACAGGAGTGCGTAACCTGACAGTTGACCTGGCCGATCCGGTCGTATCTCTCGAGAACCCTCTTGATGCCGCATTTTACCAGTCGAATGCTGTGGCGTTCAATTTCACCCCCTCTGATGATCATCTGGGCAATTGTACATTGTTCGGGAATTTTTCAGGATCGTTCAGTTCGAATGAGACAGAGATTGCGTTGGTCTCTGGTGCGGTCAACAATGTGACAATCACTGTCGCGGATGGCGCTTACTCATGGAATGTCGTCTGCTTTGATAAGGCAGGACGGTTTTCGTCAGGAGATGCCAATTTTTCTGTGGATGTCGATGCGGCAGGTCCGGGCCTTGAGGGCATTTCCGCCTATCCTGCATCTGGGGCAGCATATGCTCCCTCGCAGACGCACTGGTTCAATATCACTGTCGTGGAACCGTTCCCGTCAGCTGTCGTCTTTGAGCATAATTTTTCCGGAAGTCGGCAGAACGAGACGTCGACAGCTGTCCCTGGCCGCAATTTTTCGTTTTCCAGACTGTCTCTCCCTGCAGGAAGCTACGCCATCAGGTGGTATGCGAATGACACCCTCTCACGGGAAAATGTGTCTGCACTGCAGGGATATGTTGTCGCAAAGGCATCTTCGCAGGTCCTGTTGTACCTGAACGGCTCTACAGCCAATTTTTCGACGCAGATAAACAAGCATGTGAATGTCACTGCAGTCCTGCAAAGCCCGCCAAGCGGTGCTCTTGAGGTCTTCCAGAACGGATCATTGATCGATCAGGGTGCAACACCAGTATATGCTGACGTGTTCTTTACAAGTCCGGGCATGTATGAGTTGAATGCGAGCTATGCAGGGGATGAGAATTATACAGCAGGCGCTGTTGTGCGGGCAGTCACTGTCGCTGACAACATCGCGCCTGTGGTCTTGTTGATGAGTCCTGGTGACGGCTTGACTGTCGGGACTGCTGATGTGTCTTTCTCTTATAATGTGTCTGATGCGAGCGAGCTTGTCAATTGCTCATTATGGGTTGACGGGGTGTATAGGGAAGTCGATGATTCGGTGAACACAGGGACAGAAGAGTCGTTCAGCCTGACGCTCGCAAACGGGACCTACGACTGGTATGTGCGCTGCTATGATGCCTATGCGAATGTAGGTGAGAGCGAGACTTTCTCGTTCACTCTTGCAGAATCTTCTACGCTTGGCGTGTTCACAGAAAGCAACAGGTCAGAAGTCCAGCAAGGCATGTTTGCAGGGATTGAGACCAATGTCACTGACGGCCTTGGCACGTTTGTCAATGGCACGGTGACGACTGATATTGTCTCTGGAAATGCCACGGTCCGCTGGTGGGATGTTGATTGGCAGTACAGGAAGCAGGTGTTCATCGGCGAGAATTTGAGCGAGGATCTGCAGGATGTGCTTGTGGATGTCAATGTGACAGGGATTGATGTCTCGAACTGCACAAAGGAGATCCGCGTGGTGAAGAATGTCTCGCAGGAAACATATGTCTTGAATGCTACGGTCATCGGGGGGAATGACGCTGATTATTGCGTCGTCCGTTTCCTTGCGAATGTGAGCGCAGGGTCTTCTGCCCAGGGCAATTACATGGTCTATTATGGGAATGCGGGAGCGTCAGCGCCAGGTTTTAGCGTGACGGAGAGGCCGGTCGTTGTGCAGAGCGGTTATGCCACCGTATCAGGGGCGCAGCCAGAAATGACCATAAGTCCTGTAGACACGTCTCATGCGTTCATCCTCTTCACGGCAAACCTGAACAGTTCTTTACCTGACAGGAACCAGTTCTTGCCAAGCTTCAGCGCAGCAAACAAGGTGAAGTTCGAGCGCTATACTGGCCTGACCGATGCGAACATCTCTTTCCAGGTGGTCGAAAGTCCTGATATCATAGTACAGGCGGGAAGTGAGATGCTGTCTGAGGGGGATGTCGGGTTGAACATCTCGATAAGCCCGGTCGATGTCGGAAACGCGTTCATCATCGTGTATGGCCGTGCGAATAATGCCACTGCACCCTCGAACAATCACGGGTTTTTCCGTGCCATGTTCGTGGATGAGGATACGATATGGGTGGAGAGGAAGGCCATCGGGTCGAATGCAGAGTTCGCCTATCAGGTAGTCGAATGGAAGGGATCAAGGGTGATCGGCGTGAATGGCTCATTTGGGACTGTAGGGAATGATTTTTCCATCGCGAGCGTGAACCTTGCGAGGACTTTTGTCATCGGGAGTGCTGCAGTGACGGGAAACAACAATGTCCAGGCGAATTTTGTGCGATTCAACCTTTCGAGCGCGACAGTGCTTCATGCAGAGCGGGTGGCGGCAGCAGGAACTGCTTCCATCAGCGCTTTTGCTGTCGAGATGCCTCCAGGAACAGTCGTCCAGTATAATGCGACGACGATCACTGACGATACGTCTGTTGCAGTGCAGCAGACACAGACGAATAGGTCTTTCCATGTGCAGTCATGGTCGACGACAGGAGGGAATACGGCGTATGTGAACGGCATGCTGCTTGTCAATCTCTCATCGCCGACACTACTATCCATTGACAAGCAGTCTGCTGCCCAGACAAATGTCCTGTTATCCTATGTGGTCAATGCCACGCGCCTTTCTGTCGCGAATACGAGCGTCGGACCTATGCAGGAGTTTGTCCGACGGTTCACGAATGCGACCGGCAGTTCCGGCAGGATAACTTTCTCTTGGAACAGTTCCAATAATTCTCTTGGCTATTACAGCGCGGTCGCCCTGGCAGAAAGATTCGGATTTAGGAATGGCTCTGACAGCGTTTCTTTCCAGGTCGTGCCAGACACGAGCGGACCAGCGGTCAGCATCGTCGATCCTGCGAATAACAGCATCGTGCACAGCACTTCTGTCGAAGTGAACCTTTCTGTCTCGGATTTTTCGCAGGCGCGCCTGGAGAACTGCAGCCTGTATGGAAATGTCTCTGGTCAGTTCCAACTGTTGAATTCGACAAGCGCGGTTCCGCAGGTTGAAAAGACGCCTCTTGGAGTTTCGCAAGTGGAGGATGGCGTGTATGTGTTCGGTGTCGAGTGCTATGATCAGGAAGGGAATAGGAATCTTTCTGAGAATATCACGCTCAATGTCAGTGTCGACGGGCCGCTTATCGAGGCAGTCATGTTCAATGCGACTGTCGCGAATCAGAGCGAGGCAGTGCAGTTCCAGGCGAACATCTCAGACCAGTATAATGTCACTGCAGGGTATGTGGTGCTGCAACGTCCTGATGCGAGTGTGCAGAACCTGTCGTTGTCCCGTATAGGCAATCTCTCCTTTGCATCTGTCTCCAATACCACTCTTGTTGGAGAATACCTTGTCTTGACGGTCGCCGCGGCAAATGCGCTCGGAAAGATGACTGTGGTTACTGATGCAGGCGCATCTTTTTTGGTGATCGCAAGTCCGCCGTCCTTTTTTGATCTTCATGCACCTTCGAATGGGACCAACCAGTCGAATATGACCCCCACATTTATGTGGGAGGCAGTGGAGGAGCATGATTTTGCGAATTATTCTCTCTTCATCGCTGACAATGAAGGATTCCTTTCT
This sequence comes from archaeon, assembly GCA_020057445.1. Classification (GTDB taxonomy): domain Archaea; phylum Nanobdellota; class Nanobdellia; order Woesearchaeales; family JAHJEM01; genus JAHJEM01. The sequence continues at coordinate 3,640 of JAGVFV010000194.1, forward strand.
CCTTCGATCCATGCGACCTATGCCATCAGTGGAACAGTCTATTCCTTATCATCTCCACTGGAGGTGGATACGTTGTATTACTGGAAAGTCATCGCGTTCGATAATTTCGGCAACAGTAGGTCGTCTCAGGTGTTTCAGTATGGCACGTACAATGCGTATCCTTCTGTCGAGCTGCTGCGGCCGTTGCAAGGGGATGCTGATCCTGACAGGAATGTGACGTTCGTGTTCGCTTCGTATGATGAGAATCTGCAGAACTGTTCCCTCTTTACAAACCAGTCAGGAGTGTTCGTGGCGCAGGCGCAAGGTTCTGTCGTTGAAGGGGTGAATGCGTTCGCATTGAACAACCTTGCTGCAGGGTCTTTGCTTTGGGCCGTAGTATGCGAAGATAGCGAAGGTCTGCGGCGATTCTCTGAGAATCGGTCTGTGCTGATAGGATCGAATGATACGAACCATCTTAATATCACTGTCGATACTGTGTTGGCGGTCAATATGACTCCTCCGATCTTTCAAGGTTTTACGAATGTGTCGACCGTGAACCTGGTCGCGGGGAGGAGAGGGTATGCGAATTTCACGCTTGTGGCAAGCGATGATAACGGCTGGGGGGACATTGCATTGGTCAATGCGACGATCTATCATTTTGGGAATACCACGCTCACTGCTGAGGACAATGAGACCAATCATTACTCTACAGACTGCACTTATATCAACAGCTCTGCGGTCGCAGTGAATGTGTCATGCAGTTTTCAGGTGCAATTCTTCGCGAACAACGGGACATGGACGATTGCCGTTGGCATTTTTGATGCTGAGGGATTGAATGCGTCCGGTTCTGCAAATTTCACCATCAATCCCTTGTTCGCAGTGGATGTCAATATGACCTTCTTGAGTTATGGGAACAGGGCGACATTCGAGACATCCAGCGAGGTCGCATTGCAGGTAAGCAATGCTGGAAATGTGCGTGTGAACCTGACTGCGTATGGATATGGCGCGGGCGAGGGTGATGATCTGGCGTTTGTGTGCCCTGCAGGATCCATCAGCATTGCGAACGAGAGGTTTGGCAATGTGAGCGGCCTTGCGTTCAGCCAGATGACTCCGCTTTCTGGAATCGCCGCAGGTCCATCTGTCATCAATGCCACGATACCGAAGACAGAGACGAATGCGAGCAACAGGACTGCTGACGTGTTTTGGCGCTTGTATATCCCTGAGAATGCGTATGGCCTGTGCAATGGGACAATAAGGCTAGGATCGGTGATCGCATGAGAATACGGTTGACTGGTCGGAAAATGCGGCTTTGGTTAATGATGCTTCTCTTGTTCGTGTCTTTCAAGGGAGTCTTTGCCGTCGGAATCGGCATAAGCCCTGGGAGCGTGGTTGTTGTTGATGTCCTTGCAGGAGGAAAGAGCACTATTGAATTTCTCTTGTCGTCGACTTCTTCTGATCCCATGTATGTGGAGGTCACACCTGAAGGGGATCTTGCCCCCTTTGTGAGGGTCAGCATGGCTGATGGTGTCTTGCAGGACGCAAATCCTCTGGCGATGAAGCTCGCAATCAGCCCGCCTTCTGACTTTCCAGAAGGAATATCCGTTTTGCGTCTGACTGTGTCTGCAAACATAGTCGCTCCTTTGCAGAATCTGAGCGCAGCCCTTGTGCCTGTGGTGCAGGCCGAGATTGTGGTCAATGTGTCTTCGGAAAAGAGGGCAGACTGCGTTGTCGGCGGCCTGCAGGTGTTTGATGTAGAAGAAGGCGAGCGCCTTTCCTTTTCTTTTCTTGTGCAGAACAGGGGAAATGTCCGGATCTTTGCGCGGGCCAAGTACACTCTGTGGAACGGAGAAAAGACAGTGGCCGAACTTGCTCAAGAGGAGAGCATTGCACAGGTTTTACCAGGCGATGTGCAATTCATCGATCATGTGTTTCCGACACCGCTTCGTGAAGGCGAGTTTGTCCTTGATGTGCAGGTTCCTCTATGCAATGCATCTATCATGAGAGAAGTCGTCGTGAAGAGCAAAGGGTCTATCACAGACAAGGGCATCTTGCAGGAGGTTGTCGGGAAGAACATTTCCGCGGGTGCGCTCCTGCCGTTACAGGCCATATTTCGAAATACCGGCGGCAGGCAAGAGGTGGCCCAGGCAGTGTTCCGGATTTATGAGGATGATATCTTGGTGCGGATAGAAAAGTCAGAGAGTGTGCTCGTGAATCCAGGAGATGAAGTGGAACTCCTGGCCTATTTCCGGCCTGGACAAGAAGGGGAATTCCTGGTCGTTTCCACAGTCGTGTATAATGCGCGAATGACAGAGGAGATGAGCACGAAGTTCGTCGTAGGTCCTATTGAACAGGCACAGCCCCGAAGCGAAGGTGGTGGAGGATCGGCTGTGCTCTTCATCAGTATATTTGCCTGTATTGTTTTCTTGGTCTTTTTGATTGTCCGGAAGAAGAGGAGGTTAAGATGATACATCCGCTCTTGTTGCTGTCTTTTTTCATGTTCTTTTTTCTCATCATCATCCTCATCAGGTTATGGCTG
>JAGVFV010000134.1 GCA_020057445.1 archaeon
AAGATCGCAGAAAATGATGTCGCAGCGGCAAAAAACCTCGGGACCCTCGGAAGCGTCGTCGATGCAGTCAACAAGACATACGTCCAGACAGGAGGCGTGCAGGCAGGAGCGAGCTGGAAGCCATTCTCGCGCCCCACCAACCAGAGCCTCCGCGAAAGCATAGCGGACGAGATCAATGAAAATGACAAGCTGATGCATGCAGAGCAAGAAGAGAGGAGTGTCGGCATCGAGGAGATGATCGAAAAGGTGTGCGAATACCGCGCATAAGGGGTTGAGCCATGTCACTTGAGATACAGATCACGAAAGAGAAGATAGCGGATAAATACACGGATATCAAAGACCAGATTGTCGGGGAGCGCTACCATCTCAACGACAAGATCGGCCAGAAGAGCAACGGATACAAGGACAGGAGCGGCGGGGTCGTCCTCGACCTCGTCCAGACCTGTTATCCGCTGATGGACATCGTCGCACGAGAGGTCAAGTCTTCCTATGCGCAATGCCCTGAACTCGTGTCTGCCCACGCAGCCTTTGTCATGAGTGAATATGCGCTTTTCCTCCTTGACAGGAAAGGGTCATCCGCAACGACGCTTCGAAACCCCCTCGATTTCTCAAAGCCTGCAGCGACTACCCGGGACCTTCTCGTAGCTGAATTCGCACGGACTCTTTCGGCGAACGGGAAAGATCTCGAAAGCCTTACTGCGGACTATTTTACCCTTGTCAGGGACCAGTCGCTAGCAGTGAAGCAGAAATACAACGGCAAGGCGGCAAACGGGCTTGTCTTCAACATCAACGGCCTCATCATAAAAGGATTCACTCCCATAAAAAAGATAGTCAATGTAGAACAAGGGGTGACATTCGACGATATTGCAGGATATGACGATGCCAAGGAATACCTACGGGACAACCTCCTCATCATGAACAACTTCGATGAAGTGCTCTCGCTCATGGACGTGTCCCTTCCAAAACCGGCAAGGCTCGCAAAGGCATATGGCCTCATCCCGAAGGGCATCATATTCCATGGACCGCCAGGAACCGGAAAGACGACAATCGTCGAAGCATTTGGCAACGAAGCAAATATTCCTGTCACCAAGATGAGCCTCTCTGATGTCGGATCGAAATGGCTTAACGAGACCGCAGAAAACATTGAGAACACCATAAAGGTCGCCAATCGTCCCATACTTGACCATGAAGCGTTCTGGTCCGGGATCATCATAGACGAAATCGACGGACTTGGAAAGAAAAGGTCGACAGGAGACAATTGCACTGAAGACAACAAGTCTGCAGAGACGCTTTTTGAGCATATGAGCGGGATGAAGAAAGTCGACGGTGTCCTCTACTTCGGCATGACAAACCTTTATGTTGCGCTCGATCCGGCCCTTATCCGGTCAAAACGGTTCTCCAAGAAATTCCTCTTCGGGTACCTTGAGAAGAAAGGGATAGCTGACTGCAATCAGCTCTACTTTGAAAAAGCGCGTATCTTCTCACAGGATGGCTCATTCCTCAAAGACGTTGATCTTCAGAAAGTGATCGAATATACCGTCAGCACGTCGGTACTTCCGGTGCACATAAAGGAAGTGCACGAGCAGCAGATAAGCACGGTCGGAGCAGATATCGAAGATCAATACGACAGGGCACTGCGGCGAGCGATCCTTCGCTACCTCAAGGACGGGAAGAGCTTCGCATTGACGACAGATGACCTGATCATCGCAAGAAATGAGATCGTCATGAGGCTATGAGCATCTTCAAGAAGGATCCGGAAAAATATCTTGAACAGTACAGGACAGACCATATCCTCTTTGATGATTTTCGCGAGAGGAAGCTCTCTGTGGAAGAGACCCTGGATGCGATCCTCTCCGATTCGGCCAAAAATGCGTATCTCCTTCCTCAAACACGCGACCTTGTGGCATCTTGGACAAAGCTCATTGGCAGGTATAATAAGAGGAACATAGACTCATTCTTGCCTGGCCTACGCAGGGATCTTGAAGAGATATCGCTCATGCAAGACAGGTATGAAGACGTGAGGAAAAGGACGGAAACAATGTATAACCATGAGTTCAACGCCATGATCGCAGAGGCGGGGAAGAACCTCGCGAAAAAGGAGAGCGAAGCGATAAAAGAAACCCGACAAAGGCTTGATACGCTCGCAAACAACGCACACGCCCTGCATGATATCATTTCGACGCCGAAGATCGCAGAATACTCTGGAAAGGCAAGAGAAAGGCAACGAGTGCAGGAACGATTCGTCCAACTTGAGAGAGAGTACACGGGCAGAGAATGGAAAGACAAGGAGAGGAACATCCTTGAGAAAATGACCCGGGAGACAGGGAAAGTCATTGAGACGGCAATCAAGTCATACGCTTTCGACATAGCATCATCCGCAGAGCAGCTCGCATACATGCAAAGCAGGCATCTTGCAGAATGGGACAGCATACAACTCACCAAACGGGAAGTTTGGCAGTATCAAGCAAAGGCAAAAGATGCATTGTTGAGGAGGGACAATCCTGAGGGATCCGAGATCATCTATGCCCTCTACAAAGAATGCAGGTCTGTCGAAAGTAAAAGGCCTGCAATCGCTGACGACAGCTATCTTTCAAGAGAAGTAAGAATGATAGAAGAGATAGATTCAACACTTCACGCCAGGATCAATGAACTACGGACCATGCTTTGCGCTTCTGCACAGCAGGAGATTTCCGCTGCCAAAAAACTTCTCCAGGGAAAGTCATCTTCCATCTCTGAAGACGCCTACCTCCATGACCTGAAGAATTGCCAAGCGCTTCGCAACGCGGCAATGTATGCTGAACTTGGGATCGATGCACTGCCGCTCACCGGAAGGCTTGAAGAGGCCATCTCTTCAATCACGCAAAAGTTGGTCAAGGAAAAGAGAATGGACGTCCCCCTGCTAGAACGCCATATCTACTATGACAGGACAGTGCCAAAATTCGATCTCATCTCCTATTTCCTCAGAGAAGAGCCTGTGACAGCAGAAGGGAAAAAACTGTCAGCAATCCTTCTTGGTGAGCACGATCCGACTTGGAGAGACAAGATGCTTTCGCTCAAAGAGGCGATCGACCATCTTCCAGAAAGAACCCTAACGCACAACCTCAATGACCTGCAGAAAGTATACACAGGATTATTCGAAAGCGCCCATTCTGGCAATCTCGGGCGAAGCATGCGAAGTGACATCCAGCTGCAAAGCCTGACAGAGCTTGTCGTCAGGAAACTCTATTCGTACATCGAATATCAAGGAGGACATCATGTCACTTCAGCTTGCACTGCTTGAACATGATCGAGAAATACTTCCTGTTCGCCTCGGCAAGGTCAGCATTCTCCACTTCGATGATGAGCCAAGGCTTGATCGTGAAGATGGTGAACGTACACAACGGACCGCAAACCATGGTCAGCATCTTCGACTCCGCAAGGTTCGGAAGGTAACCCGCCTTCGTGTAAGGCATGGTGTTCAAGGCGGAGATCCTCTCTTTGGCATCAGTATCATAGATATGCAGCATCTCTATCTTCTGGGCGACGCGCTCTGCATGGAATTCATTTATAAAACCTTCACCGACCCATTTTACCACATCCTTTGGAGCGCCGAACGCATAGATGGGCTGCTTTATCTCCAAAAACCGCCTCATGAACTGCCGAAAGGCAAAAAGGCCTTCGCTGATCCGCACGACAGACTTGCTCCCTTGTATCTTCTGGGCAATCATCATCTGAGGGATAAGCTCACGGATCTTCTGTTCCTTCTGCTTCAGCACATCAATAAGGATCTCCGGGCTTCCTATCTCATAGAATTTCGCCTCATGGAAGAGCACTTGGCTCACAAGACCCTCGTGCGTCAGCCTGTTCAGGGCATCGTACACGTTAGGCCTATGCAGTTTTGTCTGTTTCGCAATGTCTGTCGCAGAAATCTGGCCAGACTCCGCGATGCAGGCATACACCTTGATCTCATTGTTCGTGAGACCGAGTCCTTCAAGCGCGGACGTGTCCATACCCTTGTAAATCGTTGTGTGCTATTTAAATATTGCTGTCGTTCATTTATATACTCGAGAAGTGCTATCGCAAAGCGCTTTGCAGACGATACAGGCGGAGATAAATTTAAAAGCTTAACTACTTTCCTGTGACCAAGGGTGATACCATGACAAGCCTTCCGGATTATGTCAACCAACATAAGGCCGAATGCGAGTTGCTCTTCCGAACGAAAAGGCACAGCCTTGAAGGAAAACTTGAGACTGTCTCTATCGGCATTATCGGAATTGGCAATAACGGGAAAGAGGCATACCGCCGCATCGCTGAACGGTACCAACCAATCCTCGATACCGTATACCTGTTTGGACGCAGGCAGAATATCTTTCAAAAAAAGGATTCCATCGACTTTGGCAAGAGCAGATTGGAAGCGATCGCAATAGATCCGACGACAAAAAGAGAAGAGGACGAACTGCAGACAACCTATAAGAAGTGTGATCTTTTGATTATCTGTGTGGATGATGCTGCCAATGAAGAGGTTCTGCAGAATACCAAAGATATCGATGAGGTGAGACGATTATTCTTAAAGAACAACCTTCCCCACATCCAGACACTAGCCAAGCAATGTCAGGGATACCAAGGCGATGTCTTTATCATGACGAACCCCATTGATGAGATATGCTATGCATTCGCTGCAGCTTCCCAGATACCAGTGAGCAAGATCCATGGACTCACACAACTTGATCTCATCCGCTTTCGAAAATTGATAAGGAAATTCTTAGAAGAGGATGAATCCTGGACAAAAGAGATAGATAGCCTCGAAGCATATTTGCAGGATGTCCAGCTGTTCGGCCCTCATAACGATAAGATCCAGACATTGTATTCGCAGACCATCATCCCCCGCCCTGCAGATGACAGCTTCATCCCGAACGAGACCCTTAAGAGGATAAAAGGAGATCTGCAGCATTATTATGGCAGTCATGCAAAGCAGTGGGTCGATGAGAAGAACAGGTATATCGATGACAACATCCAGGGTTTGATGGACACGCTTGATGCATTCTTCTATGGAGGAATCGTCCCAGGAAAGCATTATGTGCATGTCTCTTCGTATCTTGACCTGACGCAAGAAGACATACGACAGACCATCCCTGAAGGAATAGAGCCAGAATTCCTCGCTCATGCCCGAGGAAGAGGTATCTTCATCAGTTACCGCGCGAATTTTGACGCTACGTTCGAGAAAGTCTCCTATTTCCCTGCGCAAGAGGCAGAGAAAAGCCTTATCGTCGGGCCATTCAAAGAACTCTATGAATTCAACGAAGAAAAAGGGATACTTGGCGAACTCAACCTCACGGCCTGCCCCCCAAAAGTCGTGCTTCAGCTGCCTCTTGATGACAACCCTCCGGAACCGCACACCCCTCCTATCTACACAAGAAGATCCCCTAAGCTACGAAATGCGCTCATCGGCCTTGGAGCGATCGCCGCAGTTAGCGCGGGAGCACTAACTTTCAAATCATGTCACGATGAGCAAAAGATACCGACAGTGATAACAGAGCCTGAAGAATTGACACCGTCGCAGCAGAGTGTCAGGTTAGGGAATGATTACTTGAATCAGGGAAATAGGGAAAAAGCGAACGAACAATACAGGATCGCGCTCGGCCAGGATCCTACGAATGAAGCAGCAAGGGTCGGATATGAAAATACGAAAGACAAGTGAGGGATCACCATGAAAACAAGGTCAAGACTCCAAAAAATTCTGACGACAACAGCACTCATCAGCGTTCTCGCAACACCCGCAATTGCACAACCAAACAAGATTGACAATGATTTTTTCCAGCTGACGCAAAAAGGAAAGGAAGTGTGCCATGATTTTCTTCCCGTTCCGCAGAAATACGATACTCTCTATTGGACAAAAGATGTGTATTACGACAGGAAACTCAACCTCATCCATATCCGCGATGGGAATTATGGACTCTATACAAGCCAACGAATGGAACAAACAGAAGTCTTATCCATGTGGGAGAATGTCGTCCAACAATATGCTGTCAAACGGCAAGAAGAGGTCGAACGCCATGTGAGGATCCCAAAGACGCCTGCATATACGACGCCAAGCTCCCGAAACAATATCTGCTGCCCGAAAAATGAAGAAAAAATCATCGTCGTCCCTGTTACGATAAAGGAAGCACAGAAAAAAGAGGACGAGCAGATCCGGAATCTGACATATATCGACACCCAGATAAATGCGGACAGCATAGGACAAATGACCGTTGTCGGCACAAATGAAGCAGGAGGAACCATAGTCATCAATCCGCCGCGCCCTATTTCAGCGCCTGCTCCGGAAAAAAAAGGATATACGGCAAAAGGCCTTGCGGGCGCATATTATGATGAGGATTTCAACATACAGCCTGATCTTGGTTTTGTCGTATTTGCCACGCCAAAAGTCGGGGCTGGCGTGACTGCCGCATTTGGCAATAACGATGACTTTTCGCAAGTCAGCATACGCGGCAGGCTGGAATACGTCGTCAACAATGCAGACCTGCATGTGGAAGGAGGAGTACGATCCATGAAAAATGATGCCACATCCGCGTCAGACGGCATCTTTGGCGTCGGCGCAGGGATCCACAGCCGCGACCTTGGCATCGAAGGGACAGTGTACTTGATAGACAATGAACCGGGAATTGGCGTACGATTGACCAAATTGTTTTCGCCATAAAGGAATCATGAGCAGCTTACACGATAAGATCAGGACTCTTGCAGCAGGCAGCCTTGTCGCGCTCACGCTTGCAGGAAGCCCGTGCAATGCCCAAGACGTTGCCGCCCTCACCGAAGGAAAAGAGGTATGGCAGCTTGGCGGCCAGCCCATGGAATCTCTTCTACGAAACAACATGGCTGTGGATGCCATGGCAGAGAGGAATCCAGGAACACTGCCATTGTATTTCCCGGATTGCAACATGCTCGCATTCATCAAAGAAGACAGGGTTTCAGAGGCAAGCAAGATCGACGAGAAATCCGCTGCAGAATTCGAGAGCTGGATGAACCACTGGTGGAAACAGGAGTCAGACACCTATTCCTGCGACGGAAGCACCTGCAGGATGGAAGTCCTCCCGAGAAACACGACCTGCACGATGACATACAATATCGGAACCGTAGGCACGTTCGTCCATGTGGACAAGAATTATGGCGTCATCTATGTCGGACAGGAAGGAACGATGAATAAGGATGAGATCGCGCAATATGTCAAGCAGAAGCTCCTTGAGGACTTTGCAGTCGCAAAGAGGATCAGGGAAGAGGACAAGCGAAAAGCAGAAGAAGAAAAAAAGATGGTTAAGCAACGGCAGGAAGAGCAGGCAGCGCAGGCAAAAAGAGATCAAGAACAGAGAAAAAAAGACGAGCAAGCGCAAAAGAGAGCAGAAAAAATTAGATTGCAGGAAACGAAAAAAATCATGCTAGGAAATGACAAACAAGAACCTGAAGATGAGTCTTTTGCATCAGACAAGAAACAGCGGGAAGTGTACTTGGGAATATCTCCGCAGGCAAGATTGCTGACCCGGACTTTTTCTGAATCACCTTTGGCAAGAGATACACAAGAAAAGATTGTCGATATTTATCCCGGATCCACCCCTAAGAGCACTAATGGAGATTTCAAATCATTTCCAGTCATCGCTATTATTGAATATCGGCATCTGCAGGCATTTGGTACAATCCTTCCTGCCAAACATCAAGGAGGATCTGGCAAGGCATATTATTTTTTAGAGGGATATAGAAGTTGGCATGAGAAATATACCCGCACTGAATGGATGATTGGTCTCGATTCGATCATTCCCCTCCGCCATAAAAAAGGCACAGGAGATTTATATTTTATCGTTGGGACGGGATTTGACTTTTCCAAGAGCGAACTGAAAGCGGAAGACTGGTCGGATTTAAGTTTCTATAGCTACAGCTTCAATGAAGAACCGATCAAAAGAAAGGAAAAATCCTCTCCCCATATCCGCTTAGGGATAGAATTCGCATCAAAAAAAGAAGGGAAGGGCGCATATTATTCAGGAGGCATCCTGTGCGATTGGTCACGAAGAGAGATAAGCGACCTTGCAAAGGAAAATTATCTCGTTGACGATAGCATGCCAGAACATGAAAATACGATGAAATGGGGTGACCTCTGCGTCGTGATGTACTTGAAAATACTGAAGAAGATACATTGAAAATAGCAATAAGACATGGGGAAAAAATGACTATGTCTATAGAAAATCCAGTGCAAAAACGATCATGACCTTCCAAAATAAAATCAGGAATATCGCGGCAGGCGGCCTTGTCGCCCTTTCTTTAGCAGGAAGTCCCAGTCATGCTCAGGACATCTCCAAACTCACTGAAGGCAAAGAGGTCTGGCAGCTTGGGGGTCAGCCTTTGGAATCCCTGCAGAGCTTCAACATCACTGTCGACAACATGGTATCAGAACATCCGAATGCAGATGTCCTCTACTTCCCTGACTGCAACATGTTCGCCATGGTCGCTGACAATCGGGTCATTGACTCAAGCAAGATCGATGAGGTTTCGTCGAAGAAATTTGAGGATTGGATGAACCGCTGGTGGACGCAGTCATCTGGCAAATATTCCTGCGAAGGATCCTTCTGCAGCATGGAAGTGCTCCCGAGAAACACCCCCTGCGCGACAACGTACAACATAGGGAGCATCGGTACGTTTGTCTACGTCGAAAGAAATCTCGGCGCCATCTATATCGGGCAGGACGGCTCTATGAGCAAGGATGAGATCGAGGCATATGTCAGGCCGAAGCTGATGCAAGATGAAAAAGTCGGAAAGAGGATCAAAGAAGAAGACCGACGAAGGACAGAAGAACAAAAACCAGCGCAAGAAATAGGAGAACAAAGAATGACAACAGATGAAATAAAATCTATGATCCTGGATCTTGAAGGACAGATGAGAGAATTAGAAGAACAGGAAAAGGGACAAGATCCGAACCAAAAAAAAAGAGAGTACATACCGACATCAGATGACATAAGATCGGTGATTGGAGGTCTGAAAGAATATATGAAGGAAAAAGGAGAAGGACCAACCACAGATGAAATAGGATCGATAAATCAAGGTCTAATAGAACATATGAAAGAAAAAGGAGAACCGGTTAGAATTGACAGAGCATCGCTCAGACTGGCGCTTGAAGATTACTTGCGAGAAAGAGGTGAAGAAGAGAGGAAAGGCAACCAAATCATCGAACAGACTGGTGAAAATAGAAAAAAACAAGATCAAGGAACAGGAGAAACTGGAATCAATGCATTTGGATATCCTCTCGATGAAAAAGTCGGGACACTGCACTTAAAATCTAAGCGTGTCGGTGCCGCTATAAGGTGGGGAGGAGGTTCGATTTTGCACCCCGCAGGTACATCAACCAAAAAAACAGATGAGACATTAAACTCTTTTCCAAGTGAACCGGACACTTATCCTGGATTTCAATCTTACTCAAATTATGAAGAACAGGAATTTGGCGGTCTCACAGGAGATATTTATGTCCAGCTCGGCTTCCTGAAACTGCAAACCAATATATTTCCAGAAAAAATGAAGTATTTGCGAATTCATAACAAATCGCTCGCTTCTGATCCTCCAGGAACATACTACCAATACATTTGGGAAGAAACATTATCTTATGAGAAGCGGCTCATCTCCTGCTCTCTTGACCTCAGAGTCAATACCGGATATGATGAGAAAAACCTAAATACAGAAGTCGCCTTTTTTTTCGGGCCGGTCTTCGCTCAATCAAAATATCACCTAACAGGCAAAGAGAGAGAGGGAAGACTTCCTGAGGGATATGCATTTCATCCAGCCAATTTACGAGAGGAAAAATTCTCGTACACTGGAGTCGTTGGCGGTGTTCATTATATCGGTTTTCATGGCAAGAATGGATTAGGCGGAGGAATAGAATTCAAGTATCTAAAGAATTCCATTGATGAGCCCGACGTCAGCCATATCCGTCTTGCGACAGACACCGGACCAGTCCCGATGAAGACAAGAAAATGGAATGAGTATTCAATCTATCTATTTGTTCCTTTAGAAAGAATATTATGAGGGGATCATATGAACAAAAGAAAAATACCGCGATTGCTTCCGTACATCACCGCATCACTGCTTGGCATTTCGGCACAATCCCAAGCGCAGCCAGTCGAAGTCTGGCAGCTTCGGGGAGTGCCTCTGCAGCAGGTAGAGAACAATTGCGAGACGCTCGACAGCGTAAGCCAAGATTCCACACGCGTGTATTATTTCCCGGCATGCAACATCCTTGCCTATGCTGACGGGGATTCTCTCTACCAGACACAGCGCCTGGACACTGATTTTGAATCCATCTTCGAGCCTTGGTTCATCAAGTATTGGAGGAATGACGGGACAGAAGAAAAGAAATTCGATCCGTTCCTGTCCTCACCTGAAGACACGTTGCGCAATGTGTATTATTACCGTCCGGATTCAGAGCAATTCTACTGCATCCTCTTGGAATATGGAAAGGACAGGCATATCGTCACGGAAAAAAATCAAAAGACAGGCACGACCATACATCTGGAGAAAGAATGAAAAAACTCAGAGACCTCATCATCGGAAGCCTTATGGCTCTTGCGACAGTGACTCCTCTCCACGCGCAGGAAGGAGACGTCCTTTCTGAAGGAAAGGATGTTTGGCAGCTTGCATACCAGACATTGGACGCCCTGAACCGTTTCAATATTCCTGCAAATGCCATGTCAAACAGGAACAAAGGAAATAATGCCCTCTATTTTTCAAACTGCAATACGCTCGTCTTCACCCATGAAGACAGGATCATAGAATCCGGCAAGATCGATGACCAGTCTGCGGCTGATTTTGAACAATGGATGGAACAATGGTGGAAATCCCCGACCGCCATTTGCCAAGGAGGCACATGCAGGCTTGAAGTCATGCCCACGAATAATTCTCCCTGCAACATAAAGTATGATATTGCACAAGCGGGAACAATTGTGCACATTGCAAATAACTACGGCAAAGTCATCATCGGGCCATCACAAGAATATATCGATCAAAAATTAACAGAATTACAGGAGCATCTAGACGATATTATTGACGACAGAATAAAAGACCGATGGGAATTGTTTCCTGAACCAGGAAGAAAATCAAGAGAAATCTTCGTCCCACCCCTCCATCTCACAATAGATGTCTCTCTAGGACTCTGGTCCCTACCGACCAACAAGGACCTCAATGCATGGATCCAGGAGACTGTCAGCACTCTAGAGACAAAGTTTGGCCTTCCTGTTGAAAAAAATGATTCGAATTTTCCGCAATCGAACGGCATGCAGGCAAGTACGCACATCGGGATAGAATTCCTTCTCCATCACCAAAATGACTTTGTCGGACGGGTCCATATCGGCGGAATCCCTGTTCCCTTCGAGCAGAAGGCGCATCTGCGTTTTGACATCCCCAGCAGATCTTCACCAGAGTATTCCTGGGAATACGTGTATTCAGGAAAGACCTGGATTGTCCAAGGAGGATACTCTGGCACGCAGAAACTAGGAAATGAGGTCTTTGGCAATTTTGGCGCTGGAGCAATACTTGGCATCACCAATTACACGTACGACATAAGGAAGATCACCGGCATCGATCCTGCAGGAAAAGAATTCACCGACATCCATGACCAGAACACGAACTTCGAGCCAGGATTTTACCTGTCGCTTGGACTGATGCCGCGCATAGCAGGGCAATGGCATCTTGGCATCGGCGGTGAATACCTATACATGAAATCCAA
>JAGVFV010000115.1 GCA_020057445.1 archaeon
CCTTCGTACACTTCGCCTTCGTGTCCTTGCGCTATATACGACGCACAAAGACACGTATCTCTATTACACCGGAAGCCTCCTGCAGCTCCACCTCGGCATGACAAGGGTACTCTACAGCATCAAGTGAACGAAAGGAATTTAAACAAGACTTGACAACATACGGACATGAAACGCGTAATTCTCATACACGGTTGGGAAGGAAGCCCAGAGGACGGATGGAAGCCGTGGCTGAAATCAGAGCTTGAGAAGGAAGGATTCTTTGTCATCGTGCCTGCGATGCCTGACCCTGCCCATCCGAAAATGAAAGCATGGCTCTCCCACCTGAAAAAATCGGTCGGCACACCTGACAAAGACTGTTATCTTGTCGGGCACAGTCTTGGCTGCATCACCATATTACGATATCTTGAATCGATCAACAGACCAATAGGAGGCGCAGTGCTTGTCGCAGGATTCACGAGCAGCCTCGGATACAAGGACCTCGAAAGCTTCTTCAAGACCCCGATCATGTGGGAGAAGATCAGGCAGAATTGCGGGCGAGTCATCACCATCAACTCGGATAATGACCCCTACGTCTCCATTCATTACGCCAATTTCTTCAAGAAAGAGCTCAACGCAGAAAGCATCATCGAGCACGATATGAAGCATTTTTCCGGAGACGACGGGATCACGAAGCTCCCTGTAGCAAAGGAAGCGATGATGAAGATGGCACGAGGATGAATGCGCAGGATTGTCCCATCTCCATATCATATACTAATTCAAAAGGCAAAATCTGTCCAAACAAAAAACCGCAACATTTATTAACAATAGTTAATTATCCTCTTGCCATGAGACCGAACCGATCTACCAAAAAACAAGGAGTCGCACAGCAGATCTTCGTTAACCTCCCTGTGAAAGACCTCAAGAAGACGATGACCTTCTTCAAAGCGCTCGGTTTCACGTTCAATCCGAAATTCACCGACAAGAAGGCCGCCTGCATGGTCATCGGAGAGAACATCTACTCCATGCTCATCACCGAGAAATTCTTCAAGACATTCATCAAGAAAGACATCAGCAATGCGAAGAAGAGCACGGAAGTGCTGCTTGCCTTGTCTGTCGAGAGCAGGGAGAAGGTCGATAATATTATCTGGAGAGCAGTCAAGGCCGGCGGGAAGGAACCAAGACCCCCACAGGACTATGGCTGGATGTATGCTCGTGCGTTTGAAGACATCAACAGACACATCTGGGAAGTATTCTTCATGGATGAGACCGCCAGACCTGACCATTGATACGATCACGAAAGAATTCTTATTTCGTACATATGTGATGCGTGGAAAACTATATATAGTCTCCTATCCGACCAGCCTGCATGACGAAAAAAAAGGCCGCGACGAAGAAACCCGGCCGATGGCTTTATTGGACTCCAAGGATCCTCTCGATGCTCTTCATCGCATTCATGGTGCTGATGTCATTTGACGTCTTTGGCACAGGCATCGGATTCTGGGGGACAATCGCGGCATTCCTCATCCACAACATCCCCGCATTCATCATGATCGCAGTCCTCATCATCTCATGGAAGAAGGAGATCGTCGGAGGCATCGCATTCATCCTGTTCGGACTTGCCTACATCGCGCTCCTTGCGATACAGGCGATACGCAACGGATTCGAATGGTACATGCTTGCCTGGTCCATCCAGATCGCGGGAGTGGCATTTCTTGTCGGCATCCTCTTCCTCATCAACTGGAAAAAGCGAAAATGAAGAGGAGCGGAAGTCTACCATCCGAGCGCCGCTTTCCAGAGTGATATACTGCCAGATAGGGATTGGTAACCTGCTTAATGACAGGATAATGCTATAGTCGCGACTTCTCTTTCAAGAACTCCAGGATGCGGCGTGCCTTGTGCTCTCTTTTCGTCTCTGCATAGGCCTGCGCCTCTGCCTCCAACGTAAAGCAAGGGATCTGGACATCATCCCATCTGATCGATATCAGCCTCTTTTCCAACAATTTGCTCACATACTCTCCTGCATCCTGCTCCCCGAGAATCTGAACGTCAACAGCGCCTATCACCACCTTCACTTCCCACGCAGGAAAATGACCAAGCGACTGCAATTCCCTGACTGGAGAAGGAGCATATGCTGAGAAAATCTCATGCATCTTCGCCAGATCCTTCAATCGGACGACGATATCCAGGTCGGCAGGCTGGACATCCATCCCCTGCAGCCGCATATTTACACTTCCGATCACTGCAAAGGGAATGTCGTTCTCTGTCAAAGATATGCACACTAACTTTAATGCATTATTGAAGCGGGAATCGAGCATGCGTCCGAAATACTGCCTTCCATATATTAATATTTCTAGAGTTTCAGACATGAAAGCAAACATTTATTACGTTCTGCCAACAACACCAGATTCATGAAACTGTGCAGCGCTTGCCTCCTTGGCATTAATTGCAGGTATGACGGACAGGGCAAGCCAGACGAACAGGTCATTGCCCTTTCCAGAAAAGAAGTCCTCATCCCTGTCTGCCCAGAACAATTAGGAGGGCTTGGCACACCCCGGCCTCCTGCAGAACAACAGAATGATAAGGTATTTACCAAGGACGGAGAAGACGTCACTGCATTATTCGAAAAAGGCGCGAGGGAAACCCTCAAGATCGCACGATTGTTCAACTGCACAGAAGCGATACTGAAGGCAAGATCGCCATCCTGCGGCTCTGGCAAGGTCTATGACGGGACATTCTCAGGAAGGCTCATAAAGGGAGACGGGGTGACTGCATCGTTATTGAAGAAAACCAATATCAAGGTAATCACAGAAGAAGAGCTGCAAGAAAATACATGATCCCATCATGTCTTGCTCTTTGACAAGAACGGAGGGAACGAATACTACGAAAGCGAAAAATATTTCGACGGGACACATCTTGCTCAACAATTCGTGATCCATTTACAAACATTTATTAAGTCACCTGGAAGTACTATACGATGGCCATCCATTTCAAGCAGAAATGCGCACGCTGCAAGAAGAACTACGTGGCAGCGACCAACAGGAGCCATTATATCGTCTGCTGGGACTGCCAGAAGAACGAGCTCCAAGGGGAGATCACCGACCCTGCAATGAAACGGCTCTTCAAGATACCGGAAGAGATGTACATGAATAACTCGTTCCTGCGCGACATCAAGAGCAAATACCTCAGATACGGCAACCTTTCTGACAAGCAGATCCAAGCCTTCAAGAAGACAGTGAAATCATTCAACGAATCGTGAACAGGAAGGCAAGATACCCCGCATAGATCAGCAGGAAGAAGATGCCGTTCCTTCTCGAGATCTCATGCTTCTTATCCAAGAACACGAAGAAGAACAGCGCAAGCGTCGATATGAACAAGAACAGCAGATCATAATTCGCAATAGCTGAAAAGGGAGTGTCATGGAAAAAGAAAGTCACGCCCAAGATAAAGAATGCGTTGAAGATGTTCGAGCCGATGATATTTCCCACAGCAAGGCCGACGTTCTTCCGAAGCGCGGCCATGACAGATGTCACCAGTTCCGGAAGGCTTGTTCCGATCGCGATAATCGTCGCAGAGATCACGAATTCGGAAATCTTGAGCAGACGGGCGATATGCACTGCACCGTCGACAGTCCACTTCCCACCAAGATACAGACCGACAAGGCCAAGAAGCATAAGGCCTGCAATCTGCCAGTTCTTATACATCTTCACCTCGATATCTTCAGTCTTATCATGCCTGCGGGCAAGAAGGATAAGATAATAGAGGAATACGCCGAAGAAGACCAACAGGATCAAACCGTCTGCTCTTGAGAAAATATTCTCGCTTGCATGATTGAAGAATACATCATTCGCAAGGATGAAGATGACCACGATAGAAATGAGGCTGAACGGGATCTCACGCCACAACACTGATCTTTCTAAAGCAACTGTGGTAATGACAGCAATAAGTCCAAGGATCAGCATGATATTTGCCATGTTGCTTCCGATGATATTGCCCAATGCAATATCAGCATTCCCTTGCAAAGCAGCATTGATATTCACCACAAGTTCAGGAAGGCTTGTTCCCATGGCAAGCACAGTCATGCCTATCATCAGATTCGACATGTGCAGCTTCTTAGCGAGGGCTGCGCTTCCCTTCACGAAGAAGTCCGCTCCCTTGACTATAAGTCCAATGCCTAGGATGAAAAGGATATAGACAAGCATGCAACACCTGCGGATTTCAAGAATATATAAAGCTTTTCTCGCAAACCTGCAAAATGCACAAGCCACCCCGCAATGTTTATAAATCCCCGACCATTCAAGACAGGTCATGGAGGACGTGGGAAATAAGGTGTCAGTCCATTATGCAGACGAAGTGCTCAACGGCATCCTCATCACTACAGAACCCCATATCATCCTCAAGCTCTCTTCCGGCTACAACATCGTCCTTGACAAGAAGAAGATCACGAAAATGGAAACAATAACCAAGAAGAAAGACCCCGAGAGGAAAACCGCGCCAGCACAGCAGAAGAACAACCACACTGTCTCACTTCTGCACACCGGAGGGACTATCGCAAGCAAGGTCGACTATACGACTGGCGCAGTGATCGCACAATTCTCCCCTGAGGACATCCTATCGCTCTTCCCGGAAATCACAGAGCACGCAACCATCAACTCACGGCTGATCAGCAACATCCAATCAGAGATGATGCGATACCACCACTACAATATCCTTGCCGAAGCAATAGCAGAGGAGATCAAGAAAGGAGTGAGCGGCATCATCATCACCCATGGCACAGACACTCTCCACTACACCTCGGCAGCGCTCTCCTTCATGCTCGACAATCCGCCAGTACCGATCATCATCGTCGGCAGCCAACGAAGCTCTGATCGGCCAAGCTCAGACGCCAAGCAAAACCTCCTTTCTGCACTATTCTTCATCACCACAACACATTGGAAAGGTATCGGCATCTGCATGCATGAGAACATGGACGATGAGAACTGCCTCATCCTACCAGGTCTCAAAGTCCGAAAGATGCACACGTCACGAAGAGACGCTTTCAAACCAATCAACGCTGAACCGGTCGCCCGCATCAATTACGAGAAGAGACACATCGACCTCTTCGACAAGACAGAAAAATCCGTCGGACCGTTCTCCTTGAAAAAAATCAAGGAGGACCTGCGAGTTGGCATCTTCAAATCTCGCACGCACATGTTTGCAGACGAACTCCTCTTCTACAAGAATTATGACGGTCTCATCATCGAAGGATTCGCGATTGGCCACATGCCCACAGAAAAGATCGACAGCAAGACAGGAGAGAACGAGAAGATATATGATACCATCAAGAAGCTCTGTGAAAAGATGCCAGTCGCATTCGCAAGCCAATGCATCTACGGCAGGACATTCATGCACATCTACACACCAGGACGAGAACTCCTCAAGGCAGGAGTGCTTGGCGACTACTGCGATATGACGCCAGAGACAGCATACATCAAGCTCGCCTACCTCCTCTCGAACCATCCGAAAGAAAAAGTGAAAGAACTGTTCAACACCAACCTCAAAGGAGAGATCAGCGAACGCACATGACCGACTACGAAGCCCTCGGATTCAAGGCAGGCCTTGAGATCCACCAGCAACTCGCAGGGAAAAAACTCTTCTGCTCCTGCCCCTGTGACATCCGAAAAGACAAGCCAGACTTCACCATCACAAGACGCCTCCGAGCATCAGCAGGAGAGACCGGAGAGATCGACCAGGCAGCAAGCCATGAACAAAAAAAAGCAAAACAGTTCATCTACCAGGCATACGACGACACCACATGCCTTGTCGAATTTGACGAAGAACCGCCACATCCGATCAACCAGGATGCACTCCGCACCTGCCTTTCTGTCTGCAAGCTCCTCCATGCAGACATCCCGACCCGAATCCAGTTCATGAGAAAGGTCGTCATCGACGGATCAAACGTCTCCGGATTCCAGCGCACCGCCCTTGTCGGACGTAACGGCCACCTCACCCTTTCGAGCGGAAAGAGAGTCACCGTCCCAACAGTCTGCCTTGAAGAAGAGGCATGCCAGCCCATCAAGCGAGAAAAAGACTGCGACATCTACAACCTCTCACGCCTGGGCATGCCGCTCATCGAGATCGCCACAGGACCAGACCTTGAAGACCCTGAAGAGGCAAAAGAGGCAGCAGAAAAATTTGGCATGATCCTTCGCAGTGTCCCTGGCATGAAACGAGGCATCGGGACGATCAGGCAGGATGTGAACGTCTCCATCAAAGGAGGTTCGCGGGTCGAGATCAAGGGATTCCAGGATTACAAACGCATCCCGAAAGTCATCGCAAACGAGATCGAACGCCAGCAGAAGATCCTCAAAACAGAAAAAAATTTCAAACCTGAAGTCCGCGCTGCAAAAGAGGACTTCACCACAAGTTTCCTTCGGCCCATGCCTGGCGCATCCCGCATGTACCCAGAGACAGACTTGCCGATCATAGAAATCAGCGCAGAGGACATCACTGTCGGAAAGACGCTCGATGAACAAGAACAGGACCTTATGGTACAATTCAATATCCAGAAAGAGTTCGCAAAACAGATCATCAGGCAGAACATCGATCTTGAAAAATATGTCCTTGCCTATAAGAACATCCCACCCTCCTTCATCGCAGAGACCATCATCAACACCCCTAAAGAGATCAAGGCACGATACAAGAAAGACATCAATGCAGAAGAGCACCTTGACATCATATTCTCCCTCCTTGACCAGGGAAAGATCCCAAAATCCGCGGTCTTTGAGATCCTCGTCGCCTACGCACAGGGAAATACCCCTGACTTATCCTCATACGGACACACGTCGAACGAAGAGATCGAACGGATCATCATCGACATCATCCAGAAGAACCAATCCGTCTCAGTGCAGGGGCTTATGGGTCTTGCCATGGCAAAGCTACGCGGCAAGGCTGATGGAAAAGTCGTCATGGAACTCATCAAGAAGCACACGTCCTAATCCTGCATTCACTCAAGATTGCCTCCATTTCTTTACGAATTTCCAATATCTCCTCGAATCCTCCTTAGGGACAAACAAGGGGCTGATGAGATACAGGACCGCAACGACAAAGAAGGCATCCCAGAAGAGGCCGAGAGACAATGCAAGGGTCATGATCAATAGAATGGCACAGAGACCGGTAACCTGCCTTCTGGAAAATCTTCTCTTATGATGCCCCACATAAGGAAGGAATGAAAGGTTAAGCAAGGAGACGCCCATGACCGCCATCCCGGAAATGATGAATGACGCATCAGAATGGACAAGCGGCCAGAGCGATGACATCAAAAAAGCCACGACAGCATAGGCAAGTCCTGGCCGTGTCAATCCCACAAAATAGCCAGGATATTCGATCTTTTTCACATTATACCTTGCCAAGCGCAGGCATCCGCACAGGAGGAAGAATCCCCCGACGATGAATGCCATGATCGCATGGAAAGGAGTGAACATGAAAAAAATCAAGATTGCCGGAGCAACAGAATAGATGATAAGGTCTCCCACCAGATCA
>JAGVFV010000044.1 GCA_020057445.1 archaeon
AAGGATGGGCTGCCAGCGCAATTGGACATGACAACACCTACAAAAACATCCACCTGTACCACAGCTACAATGGCCTGTATATAGAAGGGGAAGGGCACACGTTCACCAACGTGCTCGTCAATGGAGTGCCAAACCACTGCACAAGCTTTGACTACCCCTCAGAAAACATCACCTATCAGAATGTAGCCGCGTACAACTGCCAAAATGACGTCCCGTACATCCGCGGCATAAATAATACTCTCTTTGAAGGAGTCACCATGATCGGAAACGTCTGCTTCGAAGAGAGGACGATCAACAACAAGAACAAGAACATAACTTTCAGAAACAATATCATCAACGGATGCGCCATCGGCGAATGCGGCTACAATGTCAAGACTTGCGAATACGAGCCTACCATGACATTCGAGAATGTTATCTTCTTCTGCGATCCAGGAGAAGAGCTCATGATACAGCACTGCACCTTTGCAGACATGACCCGTGATCTTTTCTATTCCCTTGACGATTACACCCGACTGTGCGCATCTGGAACATTGACAAATTGCATGACCCTAAATAACATACAAGTGATAACATCCAATTACGATGCAGTCATCGCAGGCGGCAGATTCACGCCCGACACAGACAACTGGGACGTCCACATCACCAACACGGCAAGCCCTGCATACAATACAGGCTCACCAAAGACTACTGCCACAGAAGATTACGAGGGCGACATCCGCCCACAAGGAGGAGCATACGACATCGGCGCAGACGAATACCTGTCAGCAGTTGATGCTGCGCCTCCTATCCTTCTTTCTGGACCTATTGTCCAACAGCAGACAGCGAGCGCATCTATCACATGGTCGACTGACGAGGAGTCAGACTCTGCAGTCATGTATGGAGTTGACTCAGGAACATACATCTGGACTGCATCTGATTCTGCATTTGTTGACGCGCATACTGTCACACTTTCCGGCCTTACTCCCCAGACACGTTATTATTACAGGATAATCTCCTCTGATCGTGCGGGAAATACCTACACTTCCGGAGAATACACCTTCCAGACAACAGCTGTCCCGGTCGTCACGACATTCAGCGACGAGTATACCATCCCTCCTGGCGAGAATCAGTTCATCAATCCGGCGACGATCAACAACATCCTCTGGGACGGAGCATCAACATATTACGCAGGAGGGGCTGAGATCTTGCCGCAATCAGGCATGATATCCCTCTGGCATTTCAATACCGAATATATTGAGACCCAAGGCCTGAACGAAGAATTCACAGTACGGGCAACACCCGACACGTTCAATGAGAACGTTGCACGATGCAAAGGAGTGCAATGCCCCTTGATCTTACCAGGCAAGTTTGGCAATGCCTACCAATTCGATGGCGTTGATGATGACCTGAACGTGTCTTCTTCAACAAGCTTGGATTTCCTTGACCGGATGACAATATCCCTCTGGGCAAAGACGTCGAACAATGCGGTCATCCAGCAGACGCTGTTCTCATTTGCGAATGCCGCATCAGGGGAAAAGGTCAGGCTCTACTACCATGACAGCCAGCCAACGCGCGGCATACGCCTTGCAAAGACTCTTGATGGCATGTCCACGACAAGCCCCGCGACAGGATTTGTGCCTGCGAATGACATATGGGTGCATCTCGCACTTGTTGTCGATGGGACATCCTGGATTGTCTACGTGAACGGCCAGCCCTATGCACTCGCTGACACGAAAACCATGGCAAACCTAGACGACGGCTTCATCCTCAAGTTCGGAAAGCGGACAGACACTGGTGATGGCGTGTGGTTGGGATCCATGGACGATGTCTCTTTGTGGAATCGCGCCTTGTCCCCCACAGAAATCCAATCCCTTCTGACTAGCCTACCTGGTGCTGGCAGCTTTGTGTCGATGACCATTCCGACGACGACGTGGTATGATGAATTGCTCGTGCGATGGGAAGAGACCGGAAGCGGCGTTTCCCTGCAGGTGAGCACAGACAATGGGCAGAATTGGTGCGTTGTCACAAATGGCGGCAGTGCGGGAAGTCCGTGCGTCTTACCTGGAAAAGACCTGAAATACTCCGCGGTTGTCTCAGGGGAAACAACGCTGGACAGGATAGATTTTGAATGGAATCCTGGTGTTTTGCCGATTGAGACGCCTCCTCCGAGCGGAGGAAGTTCTCCTCTCTTGTATAAAGTGAGGGATATGCACTGAGAACTACTCTGCTGATCCGCCTGCCATTTCCATCGGCCTGATGACTTTCGGCTTCTTTATCACCCTGATTGTCATTGACTGTGAATCGCTGGAGTGTCCGTCGCTTGCAGTGAATGTGACCTGGTATGTTCCTATACTGCTTGGCGTCCACCAGAAATATCCTCTAGAATCAAAGGTGAATGGGGACGGAAGGACGCTTTCCGCATCTGTCCCGAATATGATTGTGTCATCGTCCTCATCATGGGCGACGAGGTGGAGCATGAACTGCTGGCCTGCAAACACGGTACTATTCTGCAGTGGATCGAGTACAGGGGGATGGTTGTGCGGTGTTGCCATGAGCGCTTGATGTGCATTGATGCGTCCTCCGATGAGCGCCGGAAATTCGCTTGTTGGATCGCTCGTGTCTATGAGGATCTGGGAAACCTGCTCTTGGGTGAGGGTGAGTCCTCCCTCTTTCGCGAGCGAGAGCATGAGTGCGGCGGTTCCTGCGACACAGGGTGTTGCGGGCGATGTTCCTGACGACTCTGCGTAAGAATTGCCCATGCTGGTTGTCATGATCTGGACGCCTGGTGCTGCGACATCGACCCAGCTTCCATAGTTTGAGAATCCTGCCTTCACGTCATTCTGGTCAGTTGCAGCTACTGAGATGACTCCTGGATATGCTGCAGGATATGTCAGAATGTCGGTGTTGTCGTTTCCTGCGCCTGCGATGAGTATCGCGCCAGCTGCATATGCATCAGCAACGCCTGTTTGGATGGATGAGATCACATACGGGGAACCGAAACTCATGGAGATGACCTGGGCGACATTCGGGTTTTCTGGGATTCCTTCGATATGCAGGGGATTGTTGACTGCAAACTCGAGCGCCAGATAGATTTTTGATGAAGAGCAGAAGGGGCCGCTTGCTGTGTTGTAGCATGCGCGTAGCGGCAGGATCATGCAGTCGGGGCAAGTGCCTGCGACACCAATGCCGTTATTTGTCGCAGCTGCTGCGATACCTGCCATGTGGGTGCCGTGTCCACTGTCGTCTTCAGGGATGGCGTCTGGAATTCCATTTGAGCCGACAAAGTCGTATCCTGGCAAGAGCTTGCTTACAAGGTCTTCGTGGTCAAGGTCTGCTCCTGTGTCGATGATGGCGATGACAATCTGACTATTGCCAGTCGACTGATCCCACGCGTCTGGGGCATCGATCTTAGAAAGTCCCCACTGCTGGGAGAATAGGGGATCGTTTGGGATTTCCGTGAGAGGGATAAGATAGTCTGGTTCTGCAAATATGACGAGGAAGTTTTTCGAAAGCTCTTCAGAAACAGCTTTCGGGTCTTCTTTTTCGTCAAAATAAAGAGTGATGAGGCGCGGTCCGTAATTCGTCTCTTTCTGCTTGAGTTCTCCCTGATGGAGTTTTTCTGCCGAGATGATGGCAACAGGACTTGCTTCCTTGAGAGAGTCGATGACCTGATTGTCGCCGAGCCCTGTTTCCTTGACAAGAACGACGACTTGGCCTGGAAGATAGGATTCCTGTGCAAGAGAGGGAGTTATGATGACAATGAATGCCAACATGCAGATGCACCAGAAAAGCAAAGTTTGTCTCATCATTCTCCTCCAACGAATAATTATGCCTGATTAAGGG